>JAOZNZ010000607.1:0-1183 GCA_029933535.1 bacterium
ATCGTGCCCAGGTAGCCGGAACACAATAACCTTTTGGTCCCTGATTAATCATTGGGATATCCTTTATAATTACATCACCATTTTCTCTGTGAACAAGAGAATTTCCCATTCTTTCTTTTACATCTTCATCAGAAAGACACTCGGATTTTCCAAATGCGTCGGCTATTTTTGTCGGAACTATTTTTACGGCTACATATTCATCTTGCGGTGCGGCAAGTAAAATAGCATGACCTTTAACATCCCATCTTTTAACAGTTTCAACTGTATTTTTATCACCTTCGCCGAAAGTCTGAATTTTAGGTTTCCTAAGCAGAGAAGTTATTTTCTTTTCAATATTCACTGCTGCTTTTGATATTATAGATTGGTAACTTGAAAGGGCTTCCTGCTGAACTATATTGTCATTGCTTACATCATGAGCCAGGCCTTCCAGATCACCTTTGTTGGCAAAAATAATTGAAACGGACGTGATGTTTGCCGTGTTTCCAAAAAGAGCGAATGAGTAGCAAGAATCTCCAAGCACTTCTTTTTTACCGCCTGTATAAGCGCGATAAATCACCTGATAAGATGTCCGTGATTCTTTTGGAATTTCAAGTCTCTGTGCAACATTACTTTCCGGATCATCCCAAAGATTGAAATCCGACCAGATTGGAACGCCGAAAAGTTCATTAAGGATTTTCCAGCCGGCTTTTTTGGGTTCGCGCAAACGCCTTTCGGATGCCGGACTTGAATTTTTCTTTTTCGCGCAAACGTGATAAGGTATGATTAATAACACGGAAAGAGTTATTAAAATAATTGGAAGCCTTTTGAAAATTTTGTTCTTATGCATGGATTAATAATATTGTTACAAGGTTGCGTACGCGCTTAAGGTTGTTCTCTTCGTTCACTTAAGGTTACAAGGTTGCATGGTTTCTGAATACTGAATAACGTATCGCGACATAGCGCAATACCTACTGAATAACTATTAACTATTAACTATTAACTACTAACTATTTTCAATTAATCTCATTACTTTAGAGAAATTTGTATCGGCATTAAAAACCTGTACGGCATATTCAGCTGCCTTTTGTTCCATTTGTTTTCTTACTTCCGGATTTTCAATCAAAAATTCTAATTTTCCGGCAAATTGTTTTTCGTCAAATGGTTTTATTAAAAAACCTGTCTCATTGTCAATTATTTCTTCTCC
>JAOZNZ010000607.1:1283-2586 GCA_029933535.1 bacterium
AAGAAACGCGTGAAAATGATAACCTTTTCGTTTAATAATTCCCAGCGCATGCAAAAGATGATGAACACCCTTTGCTTTTGTAAATCTGCCAAGATATCCTATAAGGAAAGTTTCTTTTTTTACGGAGTATTTTTCTCTGAGTTCATTACTCTGAATAATTTTCCTGAATTTTTCCGTTTCTATAAAATCATAAACAACAGTAATATTCGCCTTGCCGGCAACTCCCCATTTTTCGGCTTCTGATTTAAGCATAAAAACAAAACAATCGCCCCATTTGAGCGAGCGGTTAATCAGTATTTTTTTTCTGAATCCTGTATAACCGTCACACACAGCTTCAAGTACATTAACAACAACTTTTGCGGGAAAAGCAGCTGCGGCACGAAGGATACCGGGAATAACGATAGAATTTAGATAAATGATATCCGGATTAACTGATTGAAATATTTTTTTCGCGGTGCGGTATGAAGTAAACTGCCCGAGAATCATTTTAATAACAAGGTGAGGATGCCGAATGCCGTAAAATCCGTCTGAGATATGAAGGAATGGGCATGCGTTTTGATCTATAATAACTTTAAAACCGTGATTTTCAAAAAGGTCTGACGCGGAACTTTTCCTAATGCACCAAATTACAGGTTCATATTTATCTTTATCAAGTCTGATGAGAAACTTTAAAAGAAGCTGGGGCGCACCGCCCATTCCTGACCCATGGTGAACAAACAGAATTTTCTTTTTATCACCTGTCATTCTTTATTACCTTCAAACGCAATTTTACGGACTCCTGCCGTGCGAATGGTCTCCATTAATTTCATCAAAAAACCGTGTTTAACATTGGAATCAGCCTTTAAAACAACAATCCCATCACGTGTCCGCTCAGCAAATTCCTTGAGCTGTAAAGTTAAGTTGTCCATCGAAATAATCGGGTCTTTAGAATTTCCTATATAAATTGCCTCGCCTTTCGTAATTGTAATCATAAATGTTCGCCCATGAATTACGTTGGGTTTTGATACGGCTGGTATATCAACTTGAATTCCGGGCGTATAAATAAAGCCCGTGACCAAAAGCGAAAAAATAACCAACATTAAAATGACATCAACCATCGGTACAAACTCAAACACACCAAGAGCTCTCGATCGGCGTGAACTTGAGATTAAGCGAACTTCTTCTAACCAGGATTTATTCATTAATTTCAGTGTCGGTAAGAACTTCTGTAATATCTGCCGCACTGCGGTCCATATCTGCAGCGAAAGCGCTGACTTTAGAAGTTAAATAATCATAAGCCACATAACATGGAATTGCTACAACA
>JAOZNZ010000608.1 GCA_029933535.1 bacterium
ACACAATTTCCCAACGATTTTTTTATTTCCCTGAATCCATTTAAATCCTTCTTTATTTTTAGTTAAATTCTTAACTTCCCCAAGAGTTTTTTTATCAGCCCAATCGGGATAACCATCACTCCATTCAGAAAAAGGTTTTATTTCGTTTTCTTTATTATTTTCCAATAATATTTCTTTATAGTAATCAGCTAAATAATCAAAGGTTTGTAATTGTGCCCAGCCTGCCATAATCGCTGGTCCGTGAAAAGTTACTAATCCTTTATAATTTAAATATGAAAGGAATGTAACTGCATCTGAGTAACCCATAATGATCTTAGGGTTTTTAAGTATTAAATCAATATCCAGAAATTTCAAGATTCTTATAGATTCATATCCTCCAATACTTACAAAAATTGCATCAATTTCTTCATTCGAAAAAGCATTATTAATGTCGTTTGCCCTTAATTTAGGGTTGCTGTAAATTTCTTCAGCATTCATTCTTGCTGTTGGATATTCAATTACTTCAAATTCAAAAATTTCTTCCAGATTTTTAATTCCCTTTTCATAAATATCAGGATATATGGAAGGCCCTCCCCAACACGGAGAAATAACAGCTATTTTACTTCCTTTTTTTATTTTTTTTGGTTTTATCATATTCGCTCTATCGAAATGTCTTGTTAATTCTCAGCCGTCCCGCTGCCCTGAGCACGTATAATGCGTCCAAAGTTACAAACGGGTTCATTATCTTTTTGCGGGAAACGAGACCCCAGTCTGTCATAGAGCCACCGTTTGCCCGTTCTTGTCCCTGTGTGACAGAAGTGCTTTCACCCGGTTTGATGATTTGATCGCCTTTTGTTCTCGCTGCACCTGTGGTGACGTGCGGGAAACTCCGCATACATCGACAAGTGCTCTGTATCGGATACATGGATTCTCTGAGGAAAGCAATATTTCAAGAACATCAATCATTTTTTATTCCCGCATTTTCTGCATAATGACTCTCGTATTCTCTTCAATCGAGTGTGTTCCTTCAATACGAAGGAAAGGGTTATTTATTTCTGAAAGCCATTTTTCGTGCCTTGCCTTGCTGCGCGTATCCAATCCACCTGTTTCATATGCTTCAGCCCAATCAAGAAATCCCTTATGTGTTTCATATCTGGGATCATCGGGATTTTCTATATCAACACCGTAACGTTCAAATTCCCGCTTTTGCAAGAGTTGTTGTTCCTGATCCGGAGGCCCCTAATATGTGTATTTTATTAATCATTATATCATAATTAAATATTTTAAAAGTGGCCGCCAATTGTCCGAAAAAAACTTTTATTTTTTTGTTTTTTTTGAACTTTCTTATGTCAGAATTTTCAAAAGTCCTACTTCCTTGCTACAGCAATCAGCCTGCTACTTGATTTTTTATCGTACGGTGTCGAATCCCAATCTCCAAAAATCTCTACATCGTCAAATCCTGCTTTGCGCAGAAGTTGACACCAACTATCAAACAGACGAATGCGAATTTTTACTGAGAAATGCTGAAAGTCCGATGTGTCCGCCGTGTGTATGAAATCAAATATGTTCACCGTCTGAACATCGCCCGAGAATTCCATAGTGAAGAATCTGGTGAAATCACGATTATTTAAGATAGGTGCAAATGATGGAGGATTTTGAATGGATAGATCTGTTTGGCCTTGGTCAAATACGAGGATCCCGCCTGGCCGCAATGCCGATTTCATACTACGCAGAGCCCGAAGGGTATCTGCATCTTCAAGTGGTTCATTAATTGAGTTGCTGAGACAGACTACTGCATCAAACTGTTCGTTGTAATTATCAGATAGATCGCAGTAGTTCACTTTCCGAAGAGGAATATCGGATTCCCCGATATTCTGTTGGGCGCAAGCAAGCATTGAATCCGATAGATCAGACCCGAACACCTCAAGACCCATTGAACGGAACATGAGTAAATCCCGACCTGTACCGCATGCGCAGTCAAGAAGCGTTGCAACGTTATGGAAAGTGAAGAGCTGCCGAAAGAACTCCTTCCGAGCGGGATTTTCTTGTTTCATCCGGTCATAACGTTCAGCAAAATTCTTGTATTGATCTTGTATCATGTTCTAACGATTGAACTGAGCAGCGGCACAAAAAATAGGTACACAAGCCGCCGCGACCCGCGTATGCTGGGTTCTGCTCCAGTGATCTTGTTATTTGTTTTAATTTTTTTACTTTTCACTTTTATCTACGCTAACCGAGAACGGCTGCTTAATTTCTAATGTTTGAGTCGGGAAGGCAAAATCAATTCCTTCATCACCAAATCGTTTGATTAATTCTGTGTTAACCCAGGTGGCATGCTCGAGATATGACCAGTTTACCGGTGGGCTGAACCAGTAATAAACCAGCAGATTGAGTGAGCAGTCATTGAGGTTGTCAAAATATACTCTGGGAGGAAAATCCGCATTGTTATTAATATGACGGTTCCCCGGGCGACCCAATTCTTTATCGCTTTTACCTGCATCTTCATCAATCGAAAGCAATTGCTTTGTGATTTCAATGGCACGGGATATTTTTTCGGGTGGTGTATCATAAGTAATCGTTAAACCAAATTTTCGCCTGATGTTTGG
>JAOZNZ010000609.1 GCA_029933535.1 bacterium
TTTTCCCGGGGCGATGCCCCGGGCTTTCATAATTAATCCCGTTGGGATAAAAAATATCCAAACTCCAGCCCCGTGCTTTAGCGCGGGGAAAATGATAATTTCTAATAATTTTATTTGACAGAACCGACTAATTATCCGGGAGGAAATAATGGCAACTTTTTCTACTTTAAGAGATTTTCAGCAAAATTCTTCGGCTGTTTTAGAACAGGCGCGTAAAGGTGATGGTCTTGCGTATTTAACTTCGCGCGGTAAGCCTGTAGCTATAATTATGCCTGTTTCAGAATATAATGCAGATACAATTTCACAGGAAATTAAGCGACAAAGTTTTGCCGCCGCTTTTCGTTCCGCTCAATCTGATATTTCCAAGTCCGGCAAAAAGTTTACATCTAAAGATATTGATCAACTTATTTCAAGCACAAGAAAGGCTATGAAAAAATGAAAGTTGTTGTCGATACAAATGTTGTCATTTCCGCGCTTTTGCATCCCGCACGTTCATGTGGACAAATACTAAATCAGATTCTTGATGGTCATATCACTTGGTTAATAACGCCGTCAATCCTATCTGAATATAAAGAAGTATGTTTAAGACCAGAACTTCCAATATCAGATTTTCATCGTAAATGGTTGTTTGAAGTATGGAATAATTTGCCTTTATTACCTACACCGCCTTATAATTGCTCTTCAGTAAAATGTTCAGATATTGATGACCAGAAGTTTCTTGATGCCGCTATTTATTATCGTGCATCATTTTTGATAACCGGAAATTCAAAACATTATCCAAAAAAAACTGTGATGGACGTAAGAATTATAACACCTGATAAATGGAAAGAAAGTTTTAGAAATAAAGAATTGAATTAGACAGAATCATTCTTAAAGAAAGATCCAGGCATACGCTGGCCGCTTACGCGAATTTAATTTATAAAGATTTAAAAATTGTATTAAAAAATCATGAACGTGAGTACAGCGTTACTTCGTTGCTGCTGTTTATTGTTCTGCAAAATGATTTATAACTAGAATAACTAAAGACAAATAAAATGAATATTAGGTTTTATTTTCTTATTTTATTAGCAATCAATGCTTGTTGCATTAGCGCCGATACATTTAAAAGTAATTGGCACGAAACGTTCGATCGCGTATGGATCGGGCCGGAATACTGGGCGAATCCGCTTCAAGACTGGCGAATTTACAACGGCAGCCTTGAATGTATATCATCAGCTCCAAATAGAAACGTTCATTTATTGACCCATCAGCTTTCCTCTTCTACAGACAGTTTTCAAATAAGTGTTAATGTTAAGTTGCCTGATAAAATTGCTAATGGCATAGTCGGCTTTAAAATTGGCGCTCGCGGAAATTTTAATGATTATCGCAACAGCGTTTTTACCGGAACGTCCGGTTCGACTATTAAAGGGCTGGATGTTGGAATTACAACAAAAAACGAGCTTTTTATAGGTGATAATATTGTAAAATTATTAGACAAAAATAAAAATTTTAAATTATTACTTTCGGCCACTCCTGTCGGAGATAAATATTCTTTTGTCCTAAAAAAAGTAGATTTAAATTCTGGGGAAAAACTCGGTGGTTTGGTTATTAACGGTATTTCTAAAGATAAACTCATTGGCAATATCGCGTTAATCACAGACATCCCCTGCAAATTTTCTGACTGGCAAGTTTCAGGAAACAAAATCATTGCAAATGAAAATCATACTTTCGGACCGGTTCTTTTCGCGCAATACACTCTCAGCGAAAACATTTTGAAAATGACCGCCCAGATGCCGCCAATTGGAAACAAAGACTCCCAATTTGTCGGATTAGAAATTTATGAAAATAAAACCTGGAAAAAAAATGCTAATTCTAAAATTGATAAATTCAGTCGAACGGCAAATTTTATAATTACTAATTGGCATAGCTCACAAAATCTTCCTTATCGCCTGGTTTACGCCATGCGCAAAAAAAACGGCAAATACAAAGATTATTATTTTTATAACGGAATAATCCGCCGCGAACCAATTGATAAAGACACGATCGTTGTTGCTGCATTTACAGGCAACAAAGATTTTGCTTTTCCGAACACGGAAATTATTAAAAATGTAACTACTCATAATCCCGATATTCTCTTTTTCTCAGGCGATCAGATTTATGAAAGCGTTGGTGGTTACGGTTTTACACGTGAACCGCTTGAAACTGCATGCCTGGATTATCTTCGTAAATGGTATATGTTCGGCTGGGCGTTTCGAGATTTAATGCGTGACAGGCCAAGCGTTACAATCCCGGACGACCATGATGTTTACCAATCTAATCTATGGGGCGAAGAAGGTAGAAAAACCGATAAAGATGATAAAGGCGGATATCTTATGCCACCGGAATTTGTTAATATGGTTCAGCGAACACAGAGCAGTCACTTACCCGACCCTTATGATCCTAAACCTGTTAAGCAAGATATTAAAGTTTATTACACTTCATTAAATTACGGAAGGATAAGTTTTGCAATTATTGAAGACCGGAAATTTAAATCAGGACCGAATGGAATAGTGCCCAAAACTTTAAGCGGCAGAGCCGATCATATTGTCAATACTAATTTCAATCC
>JAOZNZ010000610.1 GCA_029933535.1 bacterium
TCATTGGAATACGGCAGGTTATGTTATCTGCAGTACCATGTTCAGAATAAATCCCTAGTTCGCCGAAGTTTTCACCATGGTCAGATGTAATAATTATCGCGGTATCATCCAGCAGTCCTTTTTTATCAAGAAGATCCAATACTATTCCTATATGTTCATCCATATACCGTATTCCGCAGTCATATCCGTCAATACAATCCCGCAAGTCTTTCATATTTTTTATGTCATTAATCTGGCGTGGAAATTTAGAATCATTTTGTCCGTTGTACATATTGTTGTCACGAGCAGTATGAGGCCCTGCGAGTTGAACGTGTTCTGCAAGTATTTTTTCAGAAAACCAATCTGGAATAGGATCTTCTTTGAATGGGTTTCCGAATTCTTCAGGTGCGCGATATGGAGTGTGTGAATCCCAATAATTTACGTGAAGCATCCAGTTATCATCATCACCGTTTTTTTCGAGCCATTCCAAAACAGTAGGAGTTATTTCTTCAGCAGATTCAGATCCACATTTACCTGCGGGATTGTGAACTTCATTAAATCCGGCGAGAAACCAATAAGCAGAGTGTCTCTCAGCGAAAGGGGAGATTGTGCAAGTTTTCATTCCTGCTTTTCTAAAGATTCTCCAAAGGCTTCCTTTGGCATCGAAATTACTGATAAACCCACGACTTTCACCTTCAAGACGCAGGTCCGCACAAGTTCCATTATGACCGGTTGCGCCGCTGTGGATTCCCGGCATACCTGTTACAAGTGCTGCACGCGATGGCAGACACGGAGCGTCAGATGCATAGTAGTTATTGAATCTAACACCATCAGCTGCTATTTTATCAATATTCGGAGAAGTATTCCGGTGGTATCCATAGCAACCAAGATGATCCGGTCGCAGAGTATCCAAGTCAAAAAACAAAATTCTCATAATTTTACCTTAAATTAAAAGTTAAATAGATTTTGACATATTTTTGCCAAAAAATCTTTGTTAAGAAGAGAACCACCCCGGCCTATCGGCCACCCCTCCTTGGTAAAGAGGGGAGTTTTTTTGTCGTCCCCTTTTCGAGCAAGCCCTAATTAGTGCGGTGAGACAATATTGATAGTATTTGTTATTTCATCTCCAAACCATTCAACACCTTCCTGCAGCATTCCCCAATGAGTAACATATTTACCTTTTTTTTGAGGAGCGATAACAGTAACATCAAATTTAACAGGTTGGCCTTTAAAAATACCGTCATAAAAATCTACTTCGTTTTCTTTATCGTTAAAATTGTGTCTTCCCGATCCAAAAGACATTTCATTTGTTAAATATAGCTTTTGACCGAATTTAAATCCATCAGAAGATTTCCACAGATCAAATCCTGTGTTTCTTACATAAACTGTACAATAATTTGTTTCACCAACGAACATATTCTCCGGTAAGTTATGATATAAAATTTTAGAATCTTTATTTTTTATTTCTGAACGTTTAAATTTTCTTGCACCGTTATAAGTTGTTTTTATGTATTCAAACGGATCATTTGATGATGACCATACATCAATATTTGTATTGGAATTACTTCTAAAAATATTTGTCGGATTAGCGGCGTAAATGCCTGAACCTTCAGCATATTCATTCCAACTTTCAATATAAACGCGTTTAATGTCAGTCGGATCGAGTTTCATCCAAGCATTTGAATAATGAATTCCGCCGTCTCTTTTCAGAATAAATCCCGGCTCTCTTACGTTCTGGTCCCAGTAGCCCGGTTTTAACTGAGCAGCTTTCATATTATTAAAATCAGTAATATGACTGTATTCCTGACTGTGGAATTGTACAACTTTTTCGTCAGCGAATGGAAAAGTTCTGGTATCATCAGTAGTAATCATATAAATACCATTTGTAAAAACGGGATGTTTTGTTCCGAATTTTTCAGCCAAAGCTTTTTCCATAAATGCTCTGTGAAAATTTGAGTGATCGGTAAGATTCACCCATAAATGCCAAGTATCCAAAACAACTCTGCCATCAATTACTGCAATATAATCATCCGCGTATTTGTCTGTATTAATTGAATAATATTGGTCAAAAAATCGAATATACTGGTCAACAAACATCGTTCTGTTTGATTCATCGGCAAAACTGTAAACATTTGAATGGCCCCACGTAATTACTGTGTCTAAAAACGGCGCTGCTTTTGGTACATCATATCCATCACATCTCATTTCATACAAAGCGCGAAAAAGATTGGTTCTTTGCTGCTCCATATGCGGAAGTAAATGAACATACAAAACATCAATGCCTGAACGCATGACTTGTTTAATCTGGCTTTTCCACCAGTCTGTTTCCCCGGTCCAATTAGCACGTCCTTCAAGCGGGAGCCATGGCCCGATTGTCTGTCCGCCGGTTGAAGTGTACCAGTGAAAAAAGCTGGTACTGATGATATGCTCATCTAAATCGAATGGTTTAGAGGAAGTCAATAATTTTTCATTTGCATTAGAAACATTGCAAATAAAAAGCATAATAATAATTAGATATTTCATTTTAAAAGGAGTTTTGGTTAGGCATTATATACAATCTATTTTTGTTTTAATTGTTCTGTCAATAATAGTTT
>JAOZNZ010000082.1 GCA_029933535.1 bacterium
ACCCCGATTTAAAAATCGGGGCTATATGCCTAAACCGCTTCGCGGTAGACATACGCCTGGTTAAAAAGTCCAAATAGCGTTCTTTTTCGGTAAATTAAATTCAGGATTATATTCTTTTGCCAAATATGACGCGCTGGGAAGCGCGTCTTACTTCAACAACCCTTTTCGACCTTTTACACAAAAAATATATTTGCAAAAAAAACGCATGAAATAAAATAAGTAAAACAGTTCCAGAATGCCGATAAAATCTGGCAGTTCCAATTAACTTAATTGCATTTCAATAAAGTATTTGTTATAATAATCATACTTTATAATATTGTTTAGTTTGCAAATTAAGTGAGCTGTATGATACAGGTTAAATAGCGGGTTTAGCGTATGATAAATCAAATGGAAAGATGCTATTCGTTATAAAAAACTCCTGTCATACAATATAAGTATTTATGAAAAATATTTCATTAATTTTTAGGCGATTAATATTCGCATTAATTTTTTTGCCATTAATATCTTTCGCCGCCGGATTCGATTTCGGCGAGGGCGATGCGGATATTAAGGCAGATAACTTTTATCTGCTGAAAGGCCGGGTTATCAAAGCGGTAGGTAATGTCGTATTAAAATATCAGGATTTTAGTTTGTACGCTGATGAGATTATTTATGATAAAGATACTAGAATCATCCAATCTCCCGGTTGGACACGCATTGTTTATCAAAATTACGAGTTGAATGGTCAAAAAGTTATTTATAATTTAAGCAATCAAGCCGGACAGTTTGAAAATGCGCATGCGGTTATAGATTTCGGACCATTTCAGTTTGAAGGGCATTGGTACGAGCGAAAGTGGTATGCATACGGCAAAAAAATCACAAAAGATCCGAATGTCGGAGTTTTTCATGTTGACAATGGTAAAGTAACAACCTGTCCACCGGAATATCAAAAACCTTTATACTATTTTGAAGCAAAGAAGCTGACGATTGTTGCGCCAAACAGAAAAGATCCCGAGAGCAGGCCAAGAATAACAGCCAGAAATTGTTTCCTTAAATTCGAAGGTGTACCGATTTTATGGTTACCTCAACTTACTTACACAATGCGCGAAGATGATTCGCAGTCCCCTGTTCAGATTTACGCCGGTTATGACTCAGAAAAAGGAGCAGTTGTAGAAGGTTCTATTGATATTTTCAGAAGTGAAAATCTGCGTATCACACCTCGCATAGGTTTTTATTCAAAACACGGTATGACGTTGGGACTTGACGGATCGTATTATTACCAATATACAAATATAACAAAATTTTCCGGTAATTGGAAAACTTTTTTCATCAATGATATAAGCCGCAATTTCATTCAGGAAAAACCGGATGATGACGAAAAAGATGGAGATACAATGTTCCGTTACCGCTTTCTTTGGGAACATTCTCAGGAATTCGGTCCCGGAGCCGGTTGGCTTAAAGGCGGATTGCTCAGCTGGCAGGTTGATCTGCTTAGTGATATAGATGTGCCAATGGAATTTTACAGGGATGATTATAATAGAAACGGTCAGCGCGACACCTGGCTTGATTTTACGAAACCAATTGGACAAGACAACGAAGTTTCTATTTATTTGGTAAAACAAATAAATGATTTTTATACAACTTATGAAAGATTACCTGAACTCAGGCATGTATTTAAAAAGAGAAGAATTCTAACTATTCCGTCACTTAATGTTCCTGTTTATTATCAAAGTATGTCAAGGATGGGTTATTACCATTATGTTGAAAATGAAAATCTGGATGATAAGTCAAGTTATTCCGTTTGGCGTGCCTGGACTGACAATAAACTTACTGCACCCAAGCGTTTTTTCGGTTTCCTGAACATCGAACCTTTTATAGGATTAGCCTCATCCGCGGGTTCTGTGACCAAATATAGCGCGGGTAATACTTATACAACTAATGCAGGCGGAAAATTGGCGAGTTATACTGAGCGCAAGCCGCCTATGTTCTGGATGGCTGATTTCAACCGCTACACACGAACTCCTATTAATGTTTTCAGCAGAAATAAAAAAGGCGGCTTTTTTTATGTGTTTCCTTATGCAGGTATGAATGTAAACTTTAAAATGAATAATACCTACGATTTTGAAGGCACATATATGGGCGAGTTAATGAGAAAATATCTTAGCTCGGATAACGAAAAACTCAGACATATTTTCGAACCGAAGTTCCGGGGACTCGGTATAGGAGGTTTTGGCACAGAAAGCGGTGCAGCTTATGGTTTAGACATAGGTATCAGAAATGCCTTCCAAATTAAACGCCGCGGTAGAAATGTTGATCTTTTAGATATAACTGTTTTCCAGAGTATACGTGGAAGTTCCGGAACTATTTTCAAAGACCCTGTTTATTATGAAACTTATACAAAAAGAAACGGCCGTTTATACAAAACTGATGAAGAACGATATTATACTCCGAAATACGCTCTCGGAATCGACTTTAATGCAAGCCCAACCGACTGGTTAGCTCTCGAAGGAGATTTTATATGGGATATGGATAAATACAACCGTATTACACGCGCTGATTTCGATGCGCATACAGATGTAAGCTGGATAATCCAAAGACTCTTTGCCAGTCCATGGATGCTTAAATCTCTTAGAGGGAGAAAAGATGAATTGATTATGGATATGGGTTATCACTACCTATACAAATATTCTAACCTGATAACTGTCGGTTCAAGAATATGGCTTGACGATTTTACTCCCCTGTTATCTGAAGAATTTCAACAAAAAGCTTGGGCAAGAGAACTCGCCCGGGGATGGGGATTCGGTTTTGACCTGAGGTTCGAAGCAATGTCAGGAAATTTGCAGGAAATGGAATACACACTATATAAAAACTGGAAAAAATGTGTTGACACTTCAATTTCTTATAGACTTCGTGACGACGAACAGGCTATTATGGCTACTTTCTGGTTAACAGCATACCCAACAACAAAGCTCGGGCTCGGTAATTAAAATGAATAAAACTGCTCTTATTACCGGTATCGCAGGACAAGACGGGGCATACCTGACAGAACTGCTGCTTGAAAAAGGTTATCGCGTCTTCGGCATGGACAGACAAGCTCCTGAAGATTACGTGGAGAATATTGAGCATCTGAAAGATAAAATATCTCTCAGACATGGCGATTTAATGGACCAGGTGTCCCTTATGGAGCTTATCGAAGAAGCACAGCCGGATGAAATCTACAACTTCGCCGCTCAATCCTTTATTCCGTTATCCTGGAAAGAACCTGTTCTTACAGGTGATGTTAACGGTCTCGGTGTTACAAGAACTCTTGAAGCCATCCGCCGGATTAAACCGGACGTCAAATTCTATCAGGCATCTTCATCGGAACTTTTTGGAAAACCGGACACAAAACCTCAAAACGAAAACACTCCGTTCAATCCCGGCACTCCTTACGGTACAGCCAAACTTTATGGTTATAATATCACCGCGAATTACAGGGATAAGCTCGGACTTTTTTCCTGTTCAGGTATCCTTTACAATCATGAATCTCCTCGCCGAGGAAAAGAATTTGTTACAAGAAAAATCACACTTTCCGCAGCAAAAATCAAACTCGGTTTATTGGATAAATTACATCTTGGAAACCTTGACGCACATAGAGACTGGGGTTATGCAAAAGATTACGTTCGTGCTATGTGGCTGATGCTTCAGCAAGATAAACCTGATGACTATGTTATTTCTACAGGTGAAGAGCACAGTGTACGCGAACTTGTTGAAACTGCGTTTTTATGTCTTGATCTTGACTTTAAGAAATACGTTGTTCAGGACCCTGAATTCTTTCGACCTGTCGATTTAAATATGCTGGTTGGTGATTCATCAAAAGCCCGCAAAGAACTCGGTTGGAAACCTTCTGTTTCTTTTGAGCAACTTATTAAATTAATGGTTGATTCCGATATGAATAAATTGGAGAAAACATTATGAACACTTCAGGGCTTTTTAATCCAGGATTATCCGGAAATTATTCTTCATCGGGTAAATATGCCGACAATCTCGATTCTATTAAAATTAAATATCTTGAACATAAAATCGATAAACTTTATATGATAACTGAAGCTCTTTGGCTTATACTTAAAGAAAAAAATCATATTGACGATGAAAATCTTACCGAATTAATTGCCGCAATAGATCTTAAAGACGGGAGAAGAGATGGGAAGGTGGCAACTTCAGGTCCGAGAAACTGCACAAAATGCGGCAGAGTTAATTCTATAAAACAAATGTACTGCATTTATTGCGGTACATTTTTAAACAACAAACCATTCAAACAATGAGATATGGTGGAGAACCACCCCGCCCTATCGGGCACCCCTCCTTTGTAAGGAGGGGAGTTGGAATTTCCTTACACCTAACACCTGACACCTGAGATGTTTTTTGTAAATCACGAGCTGCTCTTGTTTTTTTGGGG
Organism: bacterium; assembly: GCA_029933535.1. Taxonomy (GTDB): domain Bacteria; phylum Auribacterota; class UBA3054; order UBA3054; family B51-G9; genus B51-G9. Next base: position 4,418 of record JAOZNZ010000082.1, read on the forward strand.
CTATTTGAGTAGAATATTTTAACTAAAAAATAGATGATTTTTGCGGAGAGTTGCCGGAGTGGTCGAACGGGCTGCCTTGGAAAGGCAGTGTGCGGGAAACTGTACCCAGGGTTCGAATCCCTGACTCTCCGCCATTTTTATTTGATAATTGAATAATTAAATAATTTGGTGATTTTCACTTCCACAATTCCGCAATTCCACACTTCCTCAATTCCTCAATTCCTCAATTCCTCAATTCCACAATTCCATCAATCCATCAATCCATTATTCCATTATTCCAAAGTATTTCGGTCGCTTCGCGTCCGCGCAGTAAAAGCCGCTATCGCGGCTTTATTCCTGCACTCCATATCCATCACCCTATCTCCACCATTTTCTTAACAGAATTTTCTGCTGCCAATCTAACTTTTTCATCAAGTTTTATTTCATATTCCATATCTTCAAGCGACCATAAAATTTTCTCAAGTGTTGTAAGTTTCATATTTGGACAATCACCGAGAATTGATAATGGATAAAAGATTTTATCAGGACTTTCTTTCCTTAACGTGTGAAGTATTCCTATTTCAGTTCCTATTACAAATTCTTTTTTGTCGGACTCGCGGCAATAAGCAAGTATCTGCGAAGTGCTTCCAATAAAATCAGCAAGTGAAAGTATGTCGCCTGTAGCTTCAGGATGAGCGCAAACCGGAGCATCGGGATGAATTCTTCTTGCGTCCTCTACATCTCTTGATAAAAATCTATGATGAGTTGGACAATATCCCTGCCACAGCGTAATTTTTCTTCCTGTTTTTCCGCGAACATAGTCACCGAGACTTTGATCCGGTACAAAAAGAATTTCTTTGTCTTCCGGCAATGACTCAATAATTTTCACCGCGTTCGCTGAAGTACAGCAAACATCCGCTTCGGCCTTAATTTCTGCTGAACAATTTACATAAGCAACAACCAGAGCATCCGGATGTTCAGTTTTAAATGCCAGCAACTCTTTTTTTGTAAGCATATTCGCCATAGGGCATCCTGCATTTTCATCAGGCAGAATAACCGTTTTTTCCGGTGAAAGAATTTTTGCAGTTTCGGCCATAAAATGAACACCGCAAAATATTATTACATCCGCTTCAGTCTCAGCCGCTTTTCTTGAAAGCGCCAGGGAATCGCCAACGAAATCGGCAATATCCTGAACATCGCCTATTTGATAATTATGCGCTAGAATCACGGCATTTTTTTCTTTTCGCAGTTTGTTGATTTTTTCGATTATAGTTTTCATTTGTCGCTTTCTCATTTTTTATTAAATGTCGCTCGGAGGAAATTATTTTGCAGCAGCAAAAAAATTTATAGTATCAGCCAAAAAGGTGGAAAATATTCTTCACTTTACAATTGAAAATTTCTTGTTGATTATTGAATATTTAAATTGTTCCTCGTCATTTCGAGTACATATTCAAGCGGTGGAAGTTTTTTTGTAAAAACATATTTCCACGCATGAAAAAGTCCTTTTAAATACGCAATCGTAAACTCCTTTTTTCGCGTTTTAAAAATTAGTACATAAAGATAATACGCGTTGAATAAAGTCTGCCAAAATAATAAATATGCAATCTGCTGATACCATCTCCCATATCGAATTATTAATACCGTTCGGTTACGCGCTAAAATATAAGCTCGTGCAGGATTAGTCATACCGAGTTTTCTCGCAGCAGTCGCGCTATGTTTTTGTTTATGATAAATAACCGCTTTAAGCACAACATGAGCTGACAATTCTTTTTCGTTCATCCTTCTTACATAATCCTCATCAGCAAGAGTTGAAAAAAAACTGTCATCCATATAACCGTTTTTCTCAATTGTTTCCCTGCGAATTAATGTTGAATTAGGCACTCTTTTTGTATCTCTGAAAATTTCCTCTTCACCAATTTTCTTTGAACATAAAAAATTCCTGCCATTCCACATTGACGTTTCACCACCCGCAAGGACAACTTTTTCAGGCGCGTCATAAAATTCAAGAATTAAAGGAACAGTTATTCCGACATTTTTATTTTCCGGAGCGTAAAGATAATTTACGAGTTTTCTCAACATACCTGGATCTACCTCGTTATCATCATCGACGAGAAAAACGCAATCACCTTTAAAGCATTTAATTGCCACGTTGTGACAAAAAGACAGACCCATATTTTTTTCATTACGAATAAGTTTTACAGAGGGATATTTTTCCTGAACCATTTCCGGTGTGCCATCGGTCGAAGCATTATCGATGACCAAAAACTCAAAAACAGGATAATCACTTTTCAAAATTGAAGCAATACATTCATCAAGCACATCTTTTCGATTTGCTGTTATGACTGCGACTGTGACTTTATTGTTTAACATAAGAGAGTGGTGTCAGGTGTCAGGTGTCAGGTGTCAGGTGTCAGGTGTCAGGTATCAGGTGTCGGTGTCAGGTGTCGGTGTCAGGCGTCAGGTGTCAGGTGTCAGGTGTCGGGTGTCAGGTGTCGGTGTCAGGTGTCGGATGTCAGGATATAATTGAAATTTACCCCGCATCCGCAGGGCGCTTACGCGAATTTCAATTACGATGCGATACAAATCAAACCAATTATCCATAGATACGTCGCAAATTTATGCAAATCACCTGTTACAAGAAGATTAATCATATAACGAATCGCAAGATAACCTGTTATCATTGCAACGAAAACTCCAACGAGCATTGCTTTAAATTCCGGTGGATGATAATTAAAAATTATATTCAATTCTTTATATTCGCTAAGAATTGCACCAAGAATAATCGGGATAGACATAAGAAAAGAAAATCGTGCGATAAAATCGCGCGAAAGTCCATACTTTAAACCGGTTGCAATTGTTGCTCCGCTTCTTGATATTCCCGGAATTATTGCAATTGCCTGAGCAGCGCCGATTTTCAGTGCTGTGATCCAGGTAAGTTTTTCAGGTCCGAAACCTTTTGTCTTTTCTTCAGTGCGCTTTTTTATAATTTGGTCAGCCTGTTTGATAAATACAGTTGCAGTTATTATAAACGCAACGCCAACAAGTTGATAAGGCGCTACGGGAAAATTCCCAATTTTTAATCCTGTAGTCAGAAAAAGTTTGTCAATTCTATTGGCAAAAAAATAACCGAATAATCCTCCCGGAATTGTTGCTACAACAACTGCAAGAAAAATAGACCTTCCATACCCTTTTCCGGTAATTGTCTCTGATACAATTTTTACAATATCTTTCCATAATGCGGCAATAATCGCCACAAGTGTTCCAGCATGAAGCAGCAAAATGTAAGGTCCTGTAACACCATGAACACCATAGAAATATTTTGTAAAGACAAGATGACCGGAACTTGAGACAGGTAAAAATTCAGTGAGTCCCTGCACTGCACCGACGATAATGGCGTCCAGCATAGTTAATTCAGTCAATTTATTTCTCCTGTTTATTTTCAGTTTTATAAGACTGAGTTGCTGATGTCTCAAGCGGGCTTGAAAAAGCAAAAATTATAAATGCTGTTATAGCAATCATTGAAAACACCAGCATATACCACGGTGCATGAATTTCATTATTATTTTTCATATTCGTTATTCGTTAATCGTTATTCGTTATTCGTTAATCGTTAATCCCCACAAATCTTTTTATTCTTCGTAAAGCTTCTTCAATATCACTCAAAGATGCCGCGTAAGCCATTCTAACAAATTTATCTCCGCCTGCGCCGAACGCTTCACCAGGAACAACGGCCACATTCTCCTGCTGAAGTAATTTTATGGCAAATTCCATTCCGTTCATTCCTGTTGTTTCAACAGACGCGAAAGCATAAAACGCTCCTTCGGGGAGATTACATTTTAATCCGCAATCATTTAATCCTGCAATAAGCAACCTTCGCCTGCGATTATATTCCCGCGTCATTTTTTTCACTTCCGGTAATCCGTTTTTTAATGCTTCAATAGCTGCCATTTGACTAATTATTGGCGCGCAAAGCATTGTGTATTGATGAATCTTAGTCATCGCGGAAATAATCTTTTCCGGACCGCAGGCATAACCAAGACGAAATCCTGTCATTGCATATCCTTTAGAAAAGCCGTTCAAATAAATTGTTCGCTCTTTCATTTCTGATAAAGCCGGCATAGCGACATGCTCAAGGTCATAAGAAAGGTGATCATAGATTTCATCACTAATCAGCAAAATATCATTTTTCTTAATTACTTCGGCAATAGACTCAAGCTCTTTTTTATTGTAACTCGCGCCCGTGGGATTTGAAGGATAATTCAAAACGATTGCACGCGTTTTTGGAGTAATCAGTTTTTCAATCGATTCGGCAGTAACTTTGAATCCGGGAAGCTCCCAGGTTTCTAAAATCACGGTTGTCCCGCCGGCAAGTTTTACTGTCGGTATATACGAAACATAACATGGCTCCGGTATGATCACTTCATCTCCAGCGTCAAGTATTGCCCGCATAACTAAGTCCATTGCTTCGCTGACACCAACAGTGATTAAGATTTCATTTTTCGGATTATATTTAATTTTTCTTTCATTTTTTAGATAAACGGCGATTTGCTCAAGCAATTCTTTAAGGCCACGATTAGAAGTGTATGATGTATAACCATTTTCCAGAGCAGAAACTGCCGCTTCGCAGATATGCCACGGAGTCGCGAAATCGGGTTCGCCCACACCAAGTGAAATCACGTCATCCATTCCAAGCACTAAATCAAAAAAAGCGCGAATGCCTGATGGTGGCAATTCATTTACGAGTGTAGAAACTTTATATAATTTTTTATTATCCATTCATCTTCTCCATTTTAGTTTTCTAAATTAATAAATAGTAAATAATTATATCAAATCATCGAATTAGCGTCAATACTAAAGTAATGTAAGCTTCCAGCTTACAAAACACCAAATCACCACGAGCGATCCTACAGCTGTACACCAATTTATCAAAGCAGGGATGCTTTGATTACTATTCCAAAATTTCATCTGATTTTTTTGAATTAATTTGCATTATTGAATTTCATATTAAAAAATGGTAAAATCTAAGTTATAGTAATATTATGCAGTACAACTAAGTCACGGAGTTGTTATTTTGAAACGAATTAACGCAAATGAAAAAACTTTTTCTGAATTGATCGCCGCAAGGAATGATGATATCGCACCGGCTGGCTTGCGCGTGACAGTTTCTGATATAATTTCCACTGTTAAAAAAAATGGTGATGCTGCCTTATGCGATTTCACTAAAGCATTTGATAAGTTTAATCTAACGCCGCAGAAAATTCGTCTTTCGGAAATGGAAATGGATATTGATTGCGAAAATGAACTTATTAATGCGTTAATTCAAGCCGCAGGAAATATTCGCAATTATCACGAAAAACAAAAAAGAAAAGAATGGTTTTCTGAAAACGAAAATGGTGCTGAACTCGGCGAAATTATTCGACCGGTTAAACGCGCCGGACTTTATGTTCCCGCAGGAACAGCACCACTCGTATCAACAGTTCTGATGACCGTTATTCCGGCACAGGTTGCCGGTGTTGAAGAAATTTGTGTTGTAACTCCACCTGATAAAAACGGGAATGTAAATCCGGGAA
>JAOZNZ010000611.1 GCA_029933535.1 bacterium
CAAAAAAAGCATTCCCGAGTGATTTAGGAACTAAACCAATGCGATATGTTTTAGCAGAAAAAGCATTGTTTGTGAAAAAAACTACTATTACAGGTAAAATAATTTTAAGAAAATTCATTTTTAATCTCACTTTTTAAATTTTAGACACGGATTACACGGATTTACACTGATAAATATTTTTTTATCAGAATAATTAATATTTAATTCATTTGTTTTCAATTATTTTAATTTTAAATCATTTTGCTATTCATTATTTTGCAGAACGATTGACAGCAGAATGATTTATGTCAGCAACGAAATAACGCTTGATTCACGTTTGTTTTACAACACAATTTTTTTAATTTCATTTAAAATGATTTTGTCTTAAATGATTTTGTGAAAACACCAAAAGCAAGATGCTTTTGTTACTTTAACGGATTTTTATCAAATCCGATTAACTGACATTCCGGTTTCGGATTTATTCCATACTTTTCTTTTACTAATTCCTGCATCTTTATCGCAAGATTTACAATGTCGGCTGATGTCGCTGTGCCGGTATTAACAATCATATTAGCGTGCATGTGTGAAACCATCGCACCACCAACAGACAGTTCCCCTTTTATTCCCAGTTTATCAAGATAATAAGCTACATGAATTTGTTTACTGTCATTAATTTCATTAGGAGAAAAATTCTGAAAAAAACTGCCGCATGTGCGATCAATCGGATATTTGTTTTCACGATGTCGGATGATTTCTGCACTTCTTCCCCGCGCGAAAGCTGTTTCTATATTGCCGACTTTTTTCAGTTTGAACACGGCGTCATAAAGAATCCACTCGTTATTATGTAGTTTTGATTTGTCATAACCAAAATCAAACCAATCAAGGGAAACTTCATTTATTTCATGAGTTCTTTTATTAATTACCCGCGCGCAGACAAGAAATTGCGAAAGCAGAAATTCAAAATAATGAATGTTAATAAATATCGCTCCACCGATCGTTCCGGGAATTCCGCTGAATTCCTCCATTCCGGTCAAATTATTATCGAGAGAAAAATCAATAAAATCTTGAATTGATATTCCCGCACCGGCGCGAACGAGAACATTATTTTCATCCTTTTCCGCGAAAATTATTTCGCAGTTTGCATTTGCTGATTTGATTACCAGACCGTTAAATCCATCATCGCTGATCAAAATATTCGCACCGCAACCGAGCAGAAATATTTCGCAGTTTTGTTGTTTTGCAAAATCAAGTGCGGATTTGTAATCATCTATCGATATCGGTTCGGCGTAATAGCGTGCCGGTCCACCTGTTTCGAACCAGGTTTTATCATTGAGAGGTATATTTTCCTGAATTTTCATATAAGATATTTTTTTCAACTATTTTCCCTGAAATATATTTATGTAAAATACTTGTAATAAATGATTGATAAGGTAATCCTTCTTCAATAGCTTTGGCTTTGATATTATTCAAATCCTTTGAAGACATTCTTATGTTAATTCTCATATCTTTTTTTAGAGTATTATGTGCAATTTTCTGTAGTTTTGTCTTTTCTTCATTAATATTAGGCACAGAAACCCACTCATCATTCTCAAAAGAAGTTAAAATATCTTTTTCTTCCTGTGATAGCTTAATTTTTTTCATTTTAAATCCCTCAAATATTTTTTTGTAGCTTTACGACTTGGAATAATTGTTTTAAGAAAAATTTCCTCATTATTTTCTACAAAAGGAACCAGATAAATGTAATCGTTAATATTTATAATTGCCACCTTTTGATTAAAATATTTATTCTTATTAGGATGTTCAATTATTTCCAGAATATTATTTTGATCGAATTGTAAAGCGACCTCCTCGAAAGAAATATTCCTTTCAATTTTTAACAATTCATTTTTCCTGTTATTCCAGTTAATTATCTTCATTACAATTATTATATGACAATGTCTGCCTATTGTCAAGCATATATTAGTGGTAATTAGTGTCTAAATTTTTTTTACCACGGAAAACACGGATTACACGGAAACATTCAAGTTAATTTCTTTAACCACTAATGAACACTAATGAACACGAATAAATATTTTTTTTAATTAATATGATATTTATTTTACAACACGAGTTTTTATTAACTTTAAAATTCTTTTTTTATTATTAGTGTCTATTTGTGTCCATTCGTGGTTAAAAAAGATTCATTAGTGGCTTAAAATTTCATTAGTGGTTTTATTTGCCGAAAACTTTTTTTATAAATTCAGCATCTTCAAGAATTCCCATACTGCCATTTTTACATGATTCTTCATCAAATACTTCTACATCGTCAGGCTCTTTTTCCGGATTGTAAATTAAAAACGGTACGGCTTCACGAGTATGAATTCGCAGTTCACAAGGTGTAAAATGATCAGGCAAAATTGCTATAGTAATTTCATCATCTATTTCTGAAAATTTGGAGATTGCTCTTTCCAAAAGCCGTTTGTCAAAATATTCAATGGTTTTAATTTTTAAATCTGCATCACCCTCGTGACCTGCTTCATCGCTTGCTTCAATATGACAAAAAACAAAGTCATGATTTTTCAGAGCTGAAATACACGCATCAGCTTTAC
>JAOZNZ010000612.1 GCA_029933535.1 bacterium
GATTTTGTTATTTGTTTTAATTTTTTTAACTTTTGACTTGAGAGTTGAAAATTCGGAGTTGGAACTTTTTTTGTTATTAATTTTAAGACTCAACTTCGAACTCTCAACTCCCAACTCTCAAGTTTAAGATTTCATTACTTTTCAAACGCTATTTCGGAAATAATGTCTAACAAGGTCACTGGAACAGACGGCTAAACTCATTGCTTATAGGAGGATTACACATGACTTCTCAGCCTTCAGCACAAAACACCAGCACTCCCTGCACACCTGTTTTTACCACCGACTCTCTCGGACGGTCCCTGCCCTCGCCTGCCGAAGTGGGACCACACCGAACCGATCGCTTTGTCGGTATCTTCTATTTTATGTTCATAAACTTTGACACGCCCGTCAGCGACATATCGAAAATCCTGGCCGAATATCCCGATGCCGAGAGCAATCCCTGCAGTCCTCCCTGGGGAGCCTTTGGCGACCACCACCATTGGGGTGAACCATTGTTCGGGTATTACAAGATCACTGACCCGTGGGTTCTGCGCCGCCACGCTCAACTGCTCACCGACGCCGGTGTTGATTTCGTTGTCTTCGATACAACGAACCGGATGCACTATCCCGATATCATGCCGGTTATCTTCGACACCTGGGCTGAACTGCGCGCTGCCGGCAATTCCACACCGCAGTGTGTTTTCATGGTTAACACCGACGCCGGCGACACTGCCCGACGCATCCACGAAAGTTTCTATGGCAATAAGAAGTGGATGGACCTATGGTTTCATTGGGACGGAAAACCATTGATGATATGCGACCCGGCTGATGCCGGCAATGCTTTGAAAGAAGCCTTTACACTACGAAAAGCTCACTGGCCTTTCGAATTGGTCGACACACAAAACGAATGGCACTGGGAAGCGGCTTTCCCGCAAGTCTATTCCTACGATGAGGATCCCGCGAAACCTGAAGAAGTGAATGTCTCGGTCGGACAAAACCTTTCTGCCGATCCCGACGCCCATGTGACATTGATGAATGGGGGCGACGCCCGGGGACGGAACTTCCACAATGGCGAACTGGACCCCGATCCGCAGGCGGCACTCAGAGGAGCTAACTTCCAGGAACAATGGAGCCGCGCCTTCGAACTTGATCCCGAGATCGTCTTTGTTACCGGCTGGAACGAATGGATTGTCGGACGCCTTAAGGATCAGGTCAGTGATTCACTGCCTGTGGGCGGGTTCTGCGACCAATACAATATGACCAACAGTCGGGACGCCGAAATGGCCAAAGGACCTCTGGGCGACAATTTCTACTGCCAGCTCACGGCAAATATCCGGCGCTTCAAAGGCATGGTACCCCTGTCGATCGCTTCAAAATCGAAAAATATCGACATCGACGGCCCACTGACTCAATGGGAGGATGTCGCACCCGAGTATCGCGATCACGCACTCGAAACACTCCCACGCAACTTCGCCGGTTGCGGCAAGCACCACTACACAAACGCAACCGGGCGCAACGATATTGCCGTTATGAAAGTTGCGTGCGACACCGACACGGTCTATTTTCTTGCAACAACACGCGATCCACTCTCATCCCGCACCGATCAGGATTGGATGCAGCTCCTGATCGACACCGACCTCGACCCCTCCACGGGCTGGGAGGGCTTCAACCTACTCCTACGCGTCGCACCCGACGCATCAACAACGCTGGCAAAATGGAATGGAACAGGCTGGGAGAACGATGCAATGCCCATCCGCTGGGCCGTGGGTGAATCATCCGTCCAATACGCCGTTCCCAGGAAAGCGCTGTGCTCAAGTGGCATCCTGAGATTCGAGTTCAAATGGGTCGATAACATCCCGCTTCCCTGTGATATACTCGATTTTTATCTCAACGGCGATGTTGCTCCGGCCGGCCGATTCAGGTATCGATATAAGGAATAGAGTTTATTTTAGTGCATTAGCGTCGTATGCTTTTAAACGAAAAAATATTTGGAATGAATCAAAATCTAACTTAAAAGGAGAATAATATGGGATGGGGAAGAACATTATTTCTAGGTGACATTGGTAATCGACTTGATATTGAAGATACCGAACATGATATTCAACAGCTTAAATATAAAATTGCCAGTGCACAAAACAAAAATGTATCACAAGATCAAATCATTAAAGAACTCATTACTGAACACGCACAAATGAAACTCTATCTCGCCTCAATCGTTCGCCTTCTGCTTTCCAAGGGCGGTATTAGCAAAGCGGAACTAGAAGTAATGATTGATGCTGTTGATGCTCAAGATGGAAAAACAGATGGCATGTTCCATGGTAACATAGTCTAACAATCAGTTCGATCGTACGCCGATATTCGTCTCAAAACGTTAGGCAAGGAAAGAAACATGAAAGATTGGTGTTATACATTTGTTATTGAATTTGCACAATAAATTTAATCAAAAAACTTAACAAGATCACTGGAGCCAACTGTTTAACTACCAGATTTTTGCGCCGCTTGCAAAGCACCTCTGGCGACTACGGAGGTTTTGGTGAAGGAGGAACAAATTCATGATAAAACAACTTCTTTTCGCTACA
>JAOZNZ010000083.1:0-6770 GCA_029933535.1 bacterium
AATCCCGCAGTTTACGAACGTATCAACGACATTTTCGAAAAAACATCAAAATATGAACCCTGGCTCGGTGGTGAAAGTATTGAAGACATAGCAGTTTATTTCAGCAATTCTTCAAAAATGGATTTTGCGGAAAACGGTAAACCACTTTCGGAATGCGGAATCATGAACACTTATCCGCATCTCGAAGCTGCAGTTGGAGCTGTAAGAATTTTACAGGAAGCTCATCTTCCTTTTGGCGTTATCACACAAAAGCAGCTTGATTCACTTAGTAATTACAAAGTAATTATTTTGCCGAATGTTTTAAGAATGTGCAAAGAAGAAATCACAGCTTTCAGAAAATATGTTGAAAACGGCGGGAAAATTTACGCAAGCGGATGTTCTTCGCTTACTGAAACAAACGGTAAACGCCACGAAGATTTTATGTTGAATGACATTTTCGGCTGTCATTTCGAAAAAGATGATCTTGGGAGATTTGCATACTTAAAACCAATTGAAGAAAACGAAATTTTTGAGTTGATAAAACCGCAGGACAGTATTTGTGTTTTAACCGGCAGAACTTTACGCCTAAAAACAGAAGCCGAAGGTGAAGTTCTGGCAACGCTTACTCTCCCCTATGCCTCTCCGCATCCGGGAACTGTAAACGACCAGAACTGGGCAAGTTTTCACAGTTCACCGCCATGGGAAGATACAAAAAACGTTTTTCTTGTAAAAAATAAATTCGGAAAAGGTAAATCAGTTTACTGCGCGACCGATTTGGAAAGTGTGAATGTAGAAGCTTCCGACAAACTTTTTATACATTTAATCAAAAATCTTCTGGAAGAAGAACCGACTTATTCCGCGGAAACTTTTCCGGGAGTCTGGATGAACGTTAATCATCAGCCGGACAAAAATCGCTACATAATAGGATTTTTAAATTATCAGTCACAGTTACCTGCAATTCCAATCTTAAAAATACCATTTAAATTACGTCCTGAAAAAGGCAAAATAATTAAACGATTGATAACTTTACCGGACGAAAAACCTGTTGAATTTACTTTGGAAGAAGACGGAACTTTGAAAGCGGAAGCGGAAAATGTACAAACATTTAAAATGCTTATGGCGGAGTACTAATGTTAAACATGAGCTTCGGTGCACATAACTTTAACCTCACCAAACGTGCGTTTTCACCGTAAGTTCAATGTTCTGGTTGTGCATTTGTTTGTCATGGTAACGAGAACGAATCTTCAACATAGTATGGGTTACCTTGCTTAGTTGTCGAGAAATGGAAGACAAGCTTTCTCGTGTGAGTTAAACGGTAATATGCAAATCTTGATTCCTTGTCAAGTTTTTGGACTATGTCTAAAAGATCTCCATAAAGACAGAGTTCAATGGAGGGATTCTCGGATGATGGGAGAGAAACCTTTGAAGCTTTGCAGAGGGATAGAGCTAGTTTTTTTGGAATATGCGAGTTTAAGTGGAATTCTATCACTCTTGCGGTATTCGGTTCGATAGATATTGGGAGAGGTTCTATATTTCCGTTTTTATCAATTATGCTTTTTATATGTTGTGAGTTGTAATCATATTCCTGAAGATACAACTCAGTAAGAGGATGAGCTTTGGATGAACGATTGCTGAGGACGTATCGTATAGGTGTTGTAATGGCAATTTCACCATCACTCCTAAACTTAAGGTAAACTGCTTTATCCCGAACATCATCACGAGAAAAAACCAAGACGTTCGCTTTATCCTCCATTCTGTCACACCTTGATAATCCAAGGGTCACAATTGATATCGCTAATGCGAACAAAGCGAATATATTTGCTGTTGCAGGATTCCCTAAGAGCTTTAGTTTCATAATTTATATCAGCACAACTATATAGTTATGCAACATGTTATATAATGTGGGCATAATAGTTAAATTATTACTTTTTGTTTGATAAATATTTAATTCAAAGCTTTATTACTATACCATGTTAACAAAACAATATTTTTTTGTCAAATGAAAAATTGTTAAAATGCTTTTGGCAGAGTATTAACAGTGGAACTAAGCGGCGCCCGCACTACTGATGCTTTTGGGTACAGGCGATCCTAGCGTCCACTTTAGTGATTTGTTCCATGTCAAACTAACCATTTGCCGAGAATCGTTATTGATAAAGCACTTGCGTATTTCTTATATCGGGAGTACCGATTAGCAGGAGCTTTACTCTAACTAAGAGTTTTCACTTCTTGATATAGTGAAATTAAATGATGCACCGACATGTCAATCAATGGCTCATACATGAATGCATTCATATGGATATTCTCCGGTGTCATCAAATTAACTTTATCTAAAATAGCTATCTCATTTCCTTGATGGTATTTGGAATATTCTTCAAATAGTGCTCTGGTTTGATTTGAGCTTATTGTCCCTAAATCAAAAGACGGAAGTTTATCAATGAGGAATCTTTCTGCTGTTAATCTGACAGCTATGGATAGCACAATTTTATTTTCAAGTAGAATTTCGTTGATAGGTTCCTCAGCGATAATTCCTTCAGCTGTTTCGATGATCATGCTAATTATGTTTTTATCGCCAAAGTCTATAGTTTTAGAATTGCAACTAGGCAAAATCACCTTGTAGACATCAAAAATACTGGATGCATTTGTACTTTCTGATTGATCTCTCAGATGCAGACAATCTGTGAGTTTTAGAAAATAGTCGTTATTATCTCCTCGTGAGTATTCAACAATATTCCTTACAAATGAGATTAGACTTATGAATACCTTTGGCTTATCTAGATTGGCTATATAATATTTAAAAACATTATTGCGATATTGACCTCGATTCAAAGTAATTTCTCTTTGCTCATTTTTTGAAGTCATGTATACTGCCTCTCCCAGATTTAGCCTTGAAGAAACTGTACGGTAAAAATCAAAATTGTGCGTAAGTAAAATGGTTTTAAAACTACTTGAATCGTGAAGGTCTTTGATATATTCAATAATTGCATATTTGTTTTTATAATCAAATGAATCTGCAATATCATCGAATATAAGTAGATTCGAACCATTTCTTTTTCTGGCCTCAATATCAAAAAGTAACTGTAAAATATAATAGGCTCTTTGTTCTCCTTTGCTGAGTATATTTAGTAAGTCATTCTTATTCTGAACCACCGGATCTTCATTAGTTTCATGATATCTGAACTCAAGATTCGCTGTTTCTTTTTTTAATATTATGTCTTCTTGGTTAGTTAACCTTATTTCGAATGGTACGTAAAATCTGGTATTGAACTTCGAAATAATGGACATCCAAGTATCAACTTCCTTTTTTGCCTCTTTAATAATTCTTTCAAGATTCTTTTTCTTTTCAGAATAAAACATTGATAGCTTAACTGCCTCAACCTTAAGTTCTGAAATATAAGATAACCATACCTTCTTTCTGAAAGCTTCATAATTTGCGAGTTCCAATAGTAAGAGATTGTCTTTTTCAATTACCCTCTTGAAAGCTCTAAGTTCTACATTCGCTCCTATTGCTTTATCAACCTTGTCAAATGTTTCTTTAAGCTTTTGATCACTTACTATTTTGGAAATTTCACTTTCTAATAACGCTTTCATGGAGTCAACGGACTCAATACTAATGTTACCTTCAAGAAGGAATTTATGTCCCGCTTCAAAGAATGAGTTGTCCTTAGTGGATCTAATTATTTCATTTGCTTGGTAGGTTCCAAATGAATTCTCTGATCTTTTAAAAAGCTTTGATTCGGATAATAATTCCTGATAACTTGTTAGATATTGATCAAGAATTGGTTGGTTCTTATCAAGAAACTTTTTTACGTTGCCCTTTTTGTCGAATATATCATTATATTTAAAGCTGAATTTAGGAATTGTACTTTCTAGAAGTTCAATTAAGGAACCTAAGGATTCAAAGAAATTAGGATTCTCTGTGCTATATGTATTTGTAAATTCACTCTCACAATCAGTGCTTTGAGACACATTTTTTAATTTCTTAATGAACTCTACTTTATGGGAATCTAAGTCAGAGTAAATATCATCGTACTGTTGTTTTAATTCTTTGCTAGCGATGAAGCTTGTAATTCTACTTGACGTGTCATAGCTCTCATCTTCTGCATCAATAACTAGTATCGATTCAGGGTTTATTGGTTGTCCATCAACTAATATATCATATTCGGTTTCTCTGTAATCATAAATTCTATCCGATGGGCTGGTCTTTTTTTCGTTTTTTGCGATGTCACGGAACGTCCTAGCCAGGGAACTTTTCATCGTTCCATTAGGTGAGTATATTAAATAGGAATTACTTACAGTGAAATCAAAGGAATGATCTAATTTACCTATCCCATAACAATTTACTAAGCTAATTTTCAGATGATTCATTGGTAAAGTATTTGACGGGTTTCAAAGTTGCTACTAGCATTATGTAAAAATGCACCTCAATATTGCAATCGAATTAAATGTACATGGAACGTTGAATTCTCCTACCGAGCTTTGCGAGGTTAGGAGAAATGACCTAGTTAGGATTTATTATTATTTTTAATTCGTTTAAGGATTGTATCTGAATAATTTCATTATCTTCAATCTTTTTATTATTTCTATTTATCCAAATGCCAGTAATTCCAGCATTTTTTGCTCCAATCATATCTGCTTCATAATTATCTCCAATATAGAAACAGTTTATTGGTTTTATACCTGTCTGTTCACAGGCGTGGTAAAATAATTCTTTATCAGGTTTATGAATTCCAATATCTGATGAAATTGTTATAGAATCAAATCTGTCAAAAATATTTAAACTTCTTAATTTTTGTCTTTGTTGGCTTGAGTCTCCATTTGATATTATACCAAGTTCTTTATTAGAAAAGTTGTCTAAGCATGGTATAACATCATCAAATAAAAGCCAACTATCTTCATAAGACTTTAGATATACTTTAAATATTTCATCTGCTTTTTGATCTTCGATTTCTTTTTGGAATATTTCTTTTAATCTGAATCTTCTTTGTTCTTGAAACGAGATTTTATTTTGCACAAAGAGTTGAATAAAATTTCCAGTTACTTCATTCCAGATATTTGGGAAATCAGTGTCAGAATATAATAGACTTAATTCATCAAATTCTTTGAAAAATTTCTTTGCTGCATTTATTTGTGCAGAATTGTTATCCATTAATGTTTCATCTATATCGAAGAATATCATTGTTTATTCCTAACGCCCGAGTTGAGTGGCGGGTTCCGGGTGTCGAGAGCTGGCTCTCGTAAAGCCGGGTTCTGTCCACTCCAATGATTTGTTCGAGACGCTTGCGTCGAGAAAAAAGCGTTGGAGGAACTCAACTCGGGCGTTCGCAGTTTTCTGAAAGCACGGCTTTCAGAAATACTTGTGCAAGGCTTGGTTGGCAAATGCTATTCTTAATTCATGGCAGTACTTGATGCCACAAGTACTGCAGTTGCGATAAACTCAATAAGCTCAATATCTGAATGTAGGTCAAATGTTTCTTTTGAGTAGGGTAGTAGCGGCTTTAATTCTCTATCCGAATCATCTTTTGTGTGAACAATTCTGCATCGAATCTCATATAGACGAATGGCTGTTTCTGTTAGGAGATCGGATGCTTTGTTTTGTAGAGGGATTTTTTGAGACGCGATGCTCTTGAAGTTCTTGTCGTAATATTCCTTTCGTGATTTGGAGGATGTGTAAAACGCACGCAGTTCCTCGGGAGAGACACAGCGGCGAAGAACAGCTTCAAACTGACTTCGTTCATCACCGAATCCCCGCGAAGAAGGGCGAAGAGAGGCCAGAATTCTGGCGATCTGCGGATCCTTGTCTGGCGAAAACCGCGGATCCTTTAAAATGTTTCTCACCTTACCGATTGCTTCATGGTTAGAGTAGGTAGGCATGTAAAACTCAAGGACTTGATAATAGGCTAAGAATTGAAGCAGTGGCATACCTCTCGCACTTTTGGCATACCAAAAGAGCGACATAGGTTGAGGATCATACTCACATTCAGGAAACTTCAGGTCATGGCGATCTCTTTTGGGAAGCCCCTGCCTTCCTCTAGTACGTCGTGGGCGTTCTCGTTGAAGGCTCAGGGGTATTCCTATCTGGAGTTCGATTTGAAAAAAGATGGCATTAGAGAGATGTTCCAATGTACGAAGTGCTTTTTCGTGCGTTTGCGCCATTGAATTGGTGATACGTACAGAGAATCGGGTTCGCCAGCCAGCGACATGACCAAAGGCTTGTAACTCGTCTGAAGGTTTACCTAGAGAGATGGTTAGAGATGTCTCTGTATCATCTTGTTTCAGAATAATCGGCTCTACAGTATTGTAGTCTCTGTCTTCATTTTCAAAGAGTCGTCGTAATAGATAGGATGGTGAAGCCATTAGACCTACAGCGCGAATGCCTGCTTCAATAGTGCCATCTGCATAGCAACAGATGCCCATGTAATCTCCGAGCATGCTGTACTTTTCAAAGTTTATTGATAGCAGCGCATAAGTTTCTGCTTCTTCGGATAGAAGAAGTTTTGTAGTGTTGCGACCTGTTGGGATCTGAACCGATAGTCACGAGCTCCCCTCTTCAAACCCCTCGGTTTCTTCTGCTGGGATTCCGGCAGCCTTGCAACGTTCTCTTACTTTGCTTTTACCTGCCTCAAATGCTTCAGGATCGCTTTTGTCTTCTTCGGGTTCCTCTAAAAAATCATCTACATCAATCATGCTTTATGTCCTTCTAATGATTATTTCTCTGTGCCAACTATATAATTATATGACTTTTTGTTTCTTAATGATAAGATCTCACTGCCGAAAAATCAAAATCTACCAGA
>JAOZNZ010000083.1:6780-9930 GCA_029933535.1 bacterium
CTTTTTGTTTCTTAATGATAATATAATAACTAAATTATTACTTTTTGTTTAATAATAGTTATTGAATTGACTTATACTGCAAAAAGGAATATAAGGTTCGAGTTTACATTCATTTTATGCAGGCTTCATTCATCCTGCTTGTTTTTATTTATAAGGTTTAAAAGTTTATTCGTTAATTTATATCCCCCAGCCCTTTTTGATCCCTCATAAATAACGGCATTTATATCTTTTAACATTTTAATGTGCCTTTCAATGGTCTTATAAGGTTTACCAAGCTTATCAGCTATCGCTGAGGCTCTAAGGTTTTTGTCCTTAATAAGTAACTCTATTATATCAAGCATAGCTTCCTTTAGAGTAACTGTTATTCCCTTACTTATTCCCGCACTTATTCCCTCATTTGAGTAATCATCAATCAGTCTGTTTAATCCCTCACTTATTCCCTCACTTATTCCCTCATTATAATCAAAAGGCACAGAAATGCCAGGAAAAGTAACTGTAACAGCATTTCCTTTTTTATGCCAAACAGGTGTTTTAAAACCCTGATCTTTACATTGAGCAATCATTTTAATTGTTCCAAGACCAATCTTTTCAATCCACCTTCTCAAAAAGAAAAGATGAGCAATATCAGGATTTACAGGTATTGATAAATGATCTTCTGATAAAGACTTTATTGTAATACCCTTTGGAAGTTTACCAAAACTTGTGATTTGTAGTTTGTTAGGGTAAATATTGATGGCAATGCTGCTTGAATATGACGAATAGTCGCGATGAATAATTGCGTTGAGAATAGCTTCACGAACAGCCAGGCGTGGGAATCCAAGTTTATCATTCCGTTTCCAGTCGGTTGACTTAAAGGAACTGGATACACCATAGGCCAAATCAAAGAAATCAGTAATTTGATTGACTGTTTGGAAAAGATTCCTGTCAAAAATCTTATCGTAAATGATTTTTTCTCCGGTCTTGTCGGTTTTAAATACTGAAATCCTCACACGTACCTGAGGAAATAACCGAACCGGTTCATTGCCAAAAAGTAGAACGGCCGCATTGGTAAAATCACCGTTCTTGTACAAGCCATACCTGCTTAGAAACAGCAAGGGGTCAGTAGGTATATTTATATCTCTTCCTGCACTCATTGCTTCCTTCATGCAACTTTTGACTTCATTTAAATCAATGTCTTCTAACTCAACTTCAATTGCAGACTTGGCCTCCCAACGCATGTTCCTTTCCTGATTGCCGTGAATAAGTTTGGCCAGTTGCGATGAATTGGCTTGTACTGTGGAACAACTTTTTCTAAAATAAACACCACCTTTAAAAATGTAAGGTTGATTGGTTCCTTGCCATACATTGATTATAATTAACTTCTTACCTTTAAAACTTTGAATATCTACTGATACAGCAGGTTCAGGGACAATTTCTTTTTCAAGAAATCTGACAATTTCATTTGCCTTTTCACCTGTTTTTATGACACCTTTGATTTGTTGGTCTTCATCCAAACCAATAACCACCTGGCCGCCCTTACCATTTAGGAAAGAACAAATCACCTTTCCTACTTGCTCTTTATTGTAAGTAGCTTTGAACTCAAGTATTGCAGATTCTTTCTTATGAAGAATCGATTCGATATATGTTGTATCATTCTTTTTCATAGCGCATTCATTTTTTCGATGATGTCCAATATTCTATTTTGATTACTAAATTGAGTTTGAACAACTTTTTTTATATCATCCAAATCAAAATATTCCTCAGTCCAATGCCCAACACGTTCTTCTGGAGGAATATCATTTTGAATCGTATCATTATAAATATCAATCACACGGATATCATCCAGCAATCTGGTCGGCTGATATTGAAAATCATTATTGGGTGAACCATCTTCATTAAACATGTATTGCTTTAAAAGTATCCTTGCAACCCGAATATCCCGATGAGCGATAAACCATCTTGGCATTTTTAAGTTGATAGCCAATTTCATTTCTTCATGAGTAATTGAAGTATCTCCTATTACACCAGAACCATAAAACGGGCGTAGAATACCGAAAAAAGCATCACAGTTCCTTACAGCTTCTAAACAGTTGTCGAGGTTAGACATAGACGGGTCGGTAGACATGGTTTTATAATGAGAATTAACTGGATAATATCCCATTTGCTGAAATAAGCCGCAAATTTGATTGAGTTGATCTTCGTACCCATATACTGAAGAAGCCACCATGATTTTTATTTTACCATCTGCAGTCATATTTTCAGCTTGCATAATGTTAATATATATTCAAATGTTCTTAAACTACAAATTCGAGGGATATAACCAATTGCTTATACTTTCTTCAATCATAACATTTTTACCCAAAATAATCAACG
Source organism: bacterium (assembly GCA_029933535.1). Classification (GTDB taxonomy): domain Bacteria; phylum Auribacterota; class UBA3054; order UBA3054; family B51-G9; genus B51-G9. The sequence goes on from JAOZNZ010000083.1 coordinate 9,133, forward strand.
ATAATACTTCATATTATGGTAATCGTTTATTGAACTTTAAAAGCCGAAGCAGAAAATTTACAGACATTTAAAATGCTTATGGCGGAGTATTAAAAAAGTAGCACAAGCACGTGACCGGCGCCGCGCCCCGCGCATGCCGGGGTATGCCTGGTTCTTGCTTGTGGATTAATGGATTATTGGATTAGAGGATCGCTGCCGTAACCCGCGCATGCTGGGTTCCCCAGCGTCCTAATTGGAGTAGTTGAGTGATATTGTGATGGAAAATTCTTCAATTCCACCTAACGAAGAAATGCGCGATGCGTGGTCATCGACATAATTTGACGAATTCAATCAACAAACCGGAACGTCCGGTGCGATAATTTCATTTGAATTCCTTTCGACTTTTGCATCTTTTGCGTTTAAATTAATTGCGTTACTGAAAAAGAAGCAACCGAATCAGTTCCTTCGGGTCTCAGTACCTCATTTGGACTCCAAATGAGATTGTTTTATTATACCCATTTCGGGTCGAAATGGGCTACTTAACCCAAATAACTTTTTTTGTTGTTTATTAATCAATTGTCAAATCTTTTTTTTGTTTACCTATTCTTGCTTGAAATGAGCGAGTTTGATTTATTGTTTTTTTTACTATTCGCAAATTTGCTTTCTTTTTATGGTATTCCCTAAAATCTTCCGCAAGTGAATTATCCACGAATTTAGAACCATAAATCTCATTATCAAAATATTCTACAGATTCAATATCAATATTATTAAGCTCAACAAATCTATCGACAATAACTGAAAAGGTATTTGGTTGTCTAT
>JAOZNZ010000613.1 GCA_029933535.1 bacterium
GATATGCCCCCCTGTTTTAGAAACATAATTAGTTGCGGCTAATATTTTTTGTGATGCGAAAAATATTAAGAACAGAATAGTTATAGCTTTAGTGATTTTGTACATCATTAATCCATTTTAAGTTTGATTATTTTAAGAATCAAAACCTATCCGACGTTTCGGTGATACCGGTGGCGGTTCCATCAATTGTTTTATAGCATTAAACAAAATTACGATACTTTTGTCATGCGATTGAATTTGGCGTTCAAGTTCTTTTAATTTGTTTACAAGCTCTTTGTTTTCAATAATCATATTTCTGATTTTCACAAAAGCTTTAACTATTTGAACACTTGCATTTACAGCAATATTGCAATTCAAAACGCTTGAAAGCATGACTGCTCCGTGTTCCGTAAAAACATAAGGCAACTTTCTCCGGCCACCCCAGGAACTTGATGTTCCAATTTGGAATATCAAATCTTTATATTCTTTATTGTTAAGCTGAAACATAAATTCATCAGGAAATCTTGCAATTGTTTGAATTGATTTTGTCATATTTTGTTTGATTAAAATTAATATGAACGTACGAATACACGTTATTTCATAGCTGCCACGAAGGCATCCGTCAAATGCGGATAAACTTCAACACAAAGAAATCCAATTACTTTATAAAAAAATTATACTAAAACATAAAATAATCGTCAAGTGAATTTCACATGAACCCCCTCCAATATCCCATCTTGCCAAACATCCCCCTTAATCCCCCCCGGCATACGCGGGGTCAGAGACCTTCAAAGGGGGAATTCCCACCCAGGCTTCAGGGTGGTAAACTTCCGGTCAAAGGTTTTTTTATGTGAGTATGACTAAACAATCCCAATTTTGTCTACCGTTATTCTATAGCCGTTCTCAATGAGGATGGAGGCTTCACAGTCACAAACAACCCTAAAAATAAATAAATATAATCGACAGAATCATGGTCGACAGAATCATTTAAAAAAATTATTAAAATACAAAACGAATTGAAAACAATGATGGACATGAGTAAATTGTTATTTCATTGCTGTCTAAATGAATTTAATAAATAAAAAATCTTCTTTGTATTAAAAAATGATTCTGTCGACCATCATTCTGTCAATATAAAAGAAATGAAATTGTTTGATATTAATAAATTTTCCTGTTTATATATGGGTGAAAAAAATAGCTTCTCACTACTCACCACTCCAATTAGGACACTGGGGACAGCGTCCCTCCACTGCTCGCACTTGGAAGTGCGGCTTACTTCTGTCCTCTGAATTAGGGCAACCACACAGGGATGCCCCTACGTCTACTGCATACTGCTCGCATTTGGAAATGCGGCTTACTCCACCCGCCAATGGCGGGATTGAAATTAACATTCAATAATGATAAAATTAGTAGTGTCATGTCAAGTTTGTAATGGTATACAAGCAAACACAAATGTGGCTGCAAGCGAGGCACGAGCTTGTGGACTCCACCGGCTCGCTCCGCTCTCCGGCAGCTACATCCTTTTTGATAACTTTACGGCGTTGACATGACACTAGTAAACTAACAATAAGGAATTATTATGTCAAATTATAAACATTTCACAATTGCATGTCTTCTGTTCGCCATAGTTTTTAATTGTTCAGCTAGTATTGCCGGTGATGGAGAAGGAACTGCTAAAATATTGTCTCCTGATAAACTTGTTGCCGGATCGCTGGAACGCGTTGTGATAGATTTTGAAGTCGGAACAAACGGTATTCCCAAAGGTGGTGGTGTTGCTTTATGTTTGCATCACGCAGCAGAATGGCATGGATTACAAATTGGTTCGGCAAACAAAAAAGGTTTTATGACGGTAAACTGCGACACGCCGGAAAATTTTAAAATCTCATGGCATAGCTGGGCACCCAAAGGTACATTTGCAAATAATAAAGATGCAATGTTGGAAGACGGTATTTTTCATCAGGCATTTATCGCAAAAGTCAAAAACAAAGCCCTCAAACCCGGTGAACATGTAAAATTCGTTATCGGAGCCAATAAACATAAAACAGTTGTGCCAAGTTCGGTAGATAAAAATCATGAGTTCCGCATAGTTACAGATGTAAACGGTGACGGAATATTCAAAGGAATAGCCGATTCACCAAAACTCGACATTGTTCCGAACGTTGCTGAACATCTTATAGCAATAATTCCCTCAAAATTGGTTATCAATAAAAAGTTTGAGATGCAGATCCGTGCCGAAGATAGATTTTATAATCTTGCAACGGGATATGCAGGCGCAATAACTGTGCATGACGAAAACGGAAAAGTTGTGGCAAAGAATGTGCCCGTGAGTAACGGAATGAAAAGAATACAACTTAAGGTATCAAATACAGGACCACAGCGGTTTCGATTAAGTGACGGTAAATTAATCGGTCGAAGCAATCCATGCCGCGTTTTTAAGAAAACTCCCGGAAAACAAATTTACTGGGGAGATATTCACGGCCACACAAGTATCTCCGACGGGCTTGGTGACAGTTCAGACGATTACTTCGAATTTGGTAGAGACGTGGCCAATCTCGATGTTTGCGCGTTAACCGACCA
>JAOZNZ010000614.1 GCA_029933535.1 bacterium
TTGAACCAAAACAGTTAGCTGCCGCAGCAAACAAAATCAAAAATATAAATGTAATAATCTTTATCATATATATATTATAGCATATTTTGTGATTTAATATCGGAATGGTTTTTTTAATAACTTCTAATATTTTTAATTAAACCTTGTTATTTACTCAATAGGATCAACTTGAGGTTTTAATTGTTTATATATATTTGCTTTTACCAATGTTTTAAATACCATAAATATAGCTGCAACGAGAAATATTAAAGACAACATAAGATATATATTTATTTTTCCAATCAATGGTTCAAATATATAAAACAAACTAGAAATTAATATAAATATAATAATAACAAAAAATAATTTCAATTTTTCATTATAAGTTATATTCCAACTCATCTTAAATGATTCTATTATTCCGCAATCATATTCTACAATATAAAAGTCATAGAATTGCAACCTGAGTTGCAAAATAATTCCAGGATAAATTAGTAATAAATAACCAATGTAATTTTTTTATTAGAGTACGAAAAGCAAATGATAATGCATCTAATATTGAAAAAGAAAAAATATTCATATAAGAAGTAGTGTATAATATTTTGTTAAATAATAAAATAAAAATTTGCAAATTGCTGTTGCCGGCATTCGGCGTACCGGCGACAAATTTATCCTGGTAGCCTAGTAAGAATATTATAAACAAGATATACAATCATGTCAATATCAGCCGTATTTTTCGCGTTTTTCGTGGTAAAAAACAAAGAAACTTATGTTCTCTTATGTCTCTTATGTAGTTAAATTCTTGTTTAGCATATTGACTTAAATTACCCCCTTTGATAAAATTTTTTATATATTATGACTATTACAAAAGAAAAATTTTATCATAAAATGAAAAACGCAACCGTTGGCATTGCAGGACTTGGCGGACTGGGAAGTAACGTGGCAATTGCGCTTGCCCGTACAGGAATAGGAAAATTAATTCTTGTTGATTTTGACTGCGTGGAAAGGACAAATTTGAATCGGCAGCAGTATCTGGTTTCCCAGGTTGGAAAATTAAAAACTGATTCGCTTAAACAGAACATTTTTGAAATTAATCCTGAAGTAGAAGTTGAAATTACCAACTGCAAACTTGATGCAATAAATATTCCGGTGATTTTTGAAAATGTGGACATAATTGCTGAATGTTTTGACAAAGCTGATGCTAAAGCAATGATAACAAATGTTTTTCTAAATGAACTCGCAGATAAAGGAAAAAAACTCGTGGTGGCTTCGGGTATGGCAGGAACGGGTCGCGCAGATGAAATTAAAACATTGATTCAAAACGAAAATTTTGTTCTCGTTGGTGACGGAAAAAGCGATATTGAAGATGAACCGATTTTGACCGCATCGCGTGTTGGCATTGTCGCTTTATTTCAGGCGAATCAAATAATAAGATGGATAATTGGAGAAAAATAATGACAATAACTCTTAACGGAAAAGAAAAAGAAATTACTGAAGGCATTTCGCTTACAGACCTCATAGATGAATTAAAATTGAAGGACTCACCAATTGTAGCGGAGATTTGCGGTAAAATTATTAAACCTGAAGATTATTCCGCATTAATTCTCGAAGATGGAAATATTGTTGAATTGATAAGATTTGTCGGAGGGGGATGAAAATAAATTAACCTAATTAACCTAATTGACCTAATTGATCTAAAGAAATTCCAATGACTAATATCGAAATCCCAAATTTGTTTTTTTGTGAATTGGTGCTTGGTTATTTTTTAGGTCAATTAGAAATTAGGTGAATTAGAAATTTAAACTTAAATATAAATAAACTATGTCTTTAATTATCACAAAACATAAACTTTCTTCCCGACTGCTTGTTGGCACGGGAAAATTTTCTTCCACTGAAGTAATGAAAGCAGCAATAGATGCTTCCGAAACATCTATGGTTACCGTCGCGCTCAGACGCGTTGACCTTGATAACGAACAGGATGATTTGCTCGGAGCAATCGATCGATCAAAATATATCCTCTTGCCAAACACTTCCGGAGCAAGAAACGCCGATGAAGCTGTGCGGCTGGCACGATTAGCGCGCGCGGCAGGCTGTGGAGAATGGATAAAGCTCGAAGTCACGCCTGACCCGAGATATTTACTTCCCGATCCGATTGAAACATTGAAAGCTGCTGAAATTCTTGTTAAAGAAGGATTTATTGTTTTACCTTACATCAACGCCGATCCGGTTCTCGCTAAATATCTCGAAGAAGCAGGAACGGCAACTGTTATGCCTCTCGGAGCACCAATAGGTTCTAACCGGGGAATTCGCACAAAAGATTCTATTCGCATAATTATTGAAAATTCAAATGTTCCGGTTGTAGTTGACGCAGGTCTTGGAGCTCCATCTCACGCGTCGGAAGCCATGGAAATGGGTGCTGATGCCGTTCTTGTAAACACGGCAATTGCCGTTGCGGATGATCCGATTAAAATGGCAAAGGCGTTTAAACTTGCAGTTCAGGCCGGTAGAATTGCTTATGAATCAGGGCTTGGCGAAGTTAAAGACACCGCATCGGCTTCAAGTCCGTTAACGGGCTTT
>JAOZNZ010000615.1 GCA_029933535.1 bacterium
AATTCCCCTCTAGAGCGGAACGTCCCGGCCTACAGCGTCGGGAAGGGGTGGCACGAAGTGACGGGGTGTGTTTAGTTCCCCTCCTTACAAAGGAGGGGTGCCCGGTAGGGCGGGGTGGTTCTTGACTATCACCCGACAACGAATAACGAATAACGAATAACGATTACAAATGTCCCACTGCCACCTGCCAAATAGATTTTTAATCTCCTTTCTGGTATAATGTATAGTAATCAAAGCATTGCTTTGATTTATTATTTAACGATGTTTCGATTTAGTAACTGAAATAATTTTGACAAGATAAACATGATTGACAGGATTATAATTTTATTGTTATAGTAACCAAAGCACGTGACCGGCGTATGCCTGGTTCTTGCTTTGAATTGTATTATAATTTTTCCCGTGTAGTCCGTGGTAAAAAAATATAAATTGACTTAATTAACCTAATTTCTAATTGACCTAAACAATATCCAAAACTCAATACACCAATTTTGTGTATTTCTTTTTACTGTTTATTGGGGTTTCTTTAGGTCAATTAGAGCAATTAGAGTAATTAGAAATTTTTAGAGTCTTAGTGGCAAATAAAAAATAAATAAAAAGAATTGTATTCTCTTATGTGTTCCTTATGTCTCTTATGTGGTTAAAAAACGATTCCGACCTCACCGCACAGATCTCTCCCGATTTCTGGAGCAATCCTGCTGATTATATAAACCGGCACGCTGTTGTAGTAAAAAAATCAGGCTATCATCGTAATGTGTTTTCCTTTAATATTGATGAATCAGACAAACGTATTCTCATAAAACATTTTGTCTTCTCAACCTTTAAAGAAAAACTAAAATGGAAACTTGGGAAAAGTCCCGCTAAAAAAGAATGGGATATTCTAAACCATCTGTCGGATAACGGCGTTGCGACTCCAAAACCACTCGCATTCGGCTCACAAAAAAATGAAACCACTTATGAAGCTTGGTTGATAATTGAATTCGTAAATGGGGCAGTTACATTCGATCAGGTCCGACCTCCGAAAAGTATAAAGCAAACACTTGCTGCAACAAGGGAATTAGCAAAAACTATCGCAGGACTTCATTTCGCGTCAGTGCGGCATGGTGACCTCCATTCAGGAAACCTCCTTTATATCCCACCCCGTCCCAAAAACTCCCCGCCTTACCAAGGAGGGGTGGTCGAAGACCGGGGTGGTTCTAATACCAATTCGTCCAATTCGTCCAATTCGTCCAATTCATCCAATTCGTCCAATCCGTCCACCACGGATCACGGATCACGGACCACGGATCACGGATTCCACACATGGCTGATTACCGACTTCCAGCGCTCAAAAAATAATTGCTTCAGCAGATCCGATTTTGTGAGTGATCTGGTTCAGCTGAATCATTGCCTGGGAAAAAAAGTTCGTCTGGGTGTCAGAGTGGTTTTTATTAAAACTTATCTTGAAAAGTTTGATGAGTTGACCAAAACAGATAATGAAGTTGCAGACTGGGAATGGAAAAAACTATTTAATGAAATCGGGCATAAAGCTCGCCTTTATTCTATTCATCAGGCGAAAATCAGAAGCAAACGCTGCGAAAGTTCCAACAGAGACTTTGCAGCCTTAAAAGAAATTATTCCGGATAATATTAATCTAAACCTGTTCGAAAATGCATGGGTTCATCGCGGCGCTTCTAAACAACTCATTAGTGATCTCGTTAATCTCGTTAGCGATGAAAATTGGTACCTTAACGCGGATATTACTATTATTAAAAACAGACCTTCGGTCGCTGTTGGTGTATGGTCACATCCTCAGGGAAATCTTTTCATTAAACAGTACAGATATCGAAAAGGTCTCGGTGAAAAAATAATGAAATCCCTCCATAAGTCTAAATCGCATCGTAATTGGAAATCTGTGTGGCGATTGAGACATCTGCACATTAATACACCGAAACCTCTAATGGTTGCATGGTCACCAATGGGGGGAGTTATTGTATGGGAATCTTTGTCAAACGGAATTACAAGCGAAGCCGCTCTGTTACGCTAGTCAGAAATAAAAAACAAAGAGCAAAGAATTAAAATAATCCGTCAAATCGCCGTTCAACTGGCTCTGTTTCACAATAGGGGAGCCGAACACGGAGATTTAAAATCAAGTAATTTGCTTATCCTTGACGTTGATGGTAAAAATCCACGCGTTTCTTTTACAGATATTGATGCCGCGAAATTCTATAATTATCTCCCGTGGACACGACGTGTACGCGATTTGGCTCGATTATACGCTGCACTTTATCCTTTTATATCAAATCCTGAAATACGTTATTTTTTAAGAATTTATCTGAAAAGACAAAATGAGAATATTGATCTCAGACATTTAATCGTTTCGGTTCAAGAGCGTGCGGAAAAGAAAATCATTCAAAAACATTCTGCAGCACCTGTTTAGGATAACTTACAGGCCCAGCTGAGAAAATTGAAATTCAAAAATTTCAATTTATAGTTTTATTATTGACAAGCAAAGTAATAATTCTCTTTCTTAATCGTTCTGCTGTAAATCATTTTGCAAACAAAAAAAGTATTGGTAT
>JAOZNZ010000084.1:0-4115 GCA_029933535.1 bacterium
CCATAAATTGAAATTAGAAAAATTTCAATTTCCTCAGCCACGCCTGCAAATCATCATAAATCGGCACGGCAAACGTCAATTTGTGATATTAGGGTGTTTTTGTTATAATATCAAACTATAAAAACTATAGGGAAAATAAACCCAATTGATAACTAATTAAAAAAGTATGAAGATTTTTAAATTTCAAGGCGGAACACATCCTCCTGATTATAAACATTTTGCAAAAGATATCGCTATAGAAACTCTTCCGCTATCGGAAAAAGTTACTATCCCGCTTGCGCAGCATCTTGGTGTTCCTGCTGACGCAACCGTTAAAAAAGGCGATAATGTAAAAACCGGGCAGATTATCGGTACGGCTCGTGGTTTTATTTCCGCTACTGTTCACTCTCCAATTTCGGGAACAGTTTCACTTGTCGGGCCGGTTCCACATCCGGTTTTGGGAACTGTACAGGGCGTTGAGATTACTTCTGACGGGAATGATGAATGGGTGGAAAATATTAAACCTGTCGACGAAAAATCCAAAGGTTCAATCATTAAAGCTGTACAGGATGCCGGAATCGTTGGAATGGGCGGAGCGACATTTCCTGCACATGTAAAATTACAGCCGCCGCCTGACAAGCCTATTTCGCTGTTGATTTTAAACGCGGCGGAATGTGAGCCGTTTTTAACCTGTGATTATCGCCTGATGCTTGAAGATGGTGAAAAAATAATTCGCGGTGCTGAATTTTTAATGACAGCACTTGGTATTGATAAATGTGTAATAGGAATTGAAAAAAATAAACCGGATGCCATCGTTAAATTGGAACAGTTAACGAAAGGACGTGATGACATTGAAATTGCCACGTTGAGAACCTGGTATCCACAAGGAGGTGAAAAACAACTGATCTACGCAGTTACCGGAAAAGAAGTTCCGTCAGGCGGATTGCCGATGGATGTGGGATGTGTTGTTCATAATGTCGGCACAGCTGCAGCTGTTGCGGAAGCTGTTGATGAAGGGAAACCGCTTATCGAAAGAATTTTAACTGTTAGCGGCGACGCGGTGGAGCGTCCCGGTAATTTTAAAGTAAGAATAGGAACATCTATCAGTGAAGTCCTTACCGCAGCAGGTTTTGATGAAGAAAAATGCGCGAAAATTGTTCTCGGAGGACCGATGACAGGTTTCGCTCAGGCGAAGTTAAATACTTCGGTTATGAAAGGTACTTCCGGTATCCTTGCTCTTACAAAAAAATGGGTTGATGAAAAACCGGAATCGCCGTGCATTCGCTGTGGCAGATGTGTTGCCGATTGCCCAATGGGACTTGAACCGACAGTGCTGGAAACTCTTGCTATGAGTCGTGAAGTTAACGGTTTGATTGAATATCACGCGATGGATTGCATTGAATGCGGAAGCTGTTCATATGTATGTCCCGCGAATCGTTCGTTAGTTCACGCGATAAAATACGGCAAGGGACAGATCATGGCGTTAAAGAAGGCGAAAAAAAATTAACTTAATTTTTTTATTTGTTCGCTAAGCGATCTTAAGGTTGTTCAGATAAATCGGAACTTAAGGTCGGAAGGTTAGTCGCTAAGCGACTTTAAGGTCTTAATCTGCCAACCTTACCCAGCATACGCCGGGCGCTTTGCGAACCCATTAAACCTTACCCAGCATACGCCGGGCGCTTTGCGAACCCATTAAACCTTACCCAGCATACGCCGGGCGCTTTGCGAACCCATTAAACCTTAAACCTTAAACCTTAAATTGTACCTATGTTGATTTCTTATAACTGGCTTAAAGAACTTGTAGATTTTCCCTGCTCACCGGAAGAATTATCGAAAATTCTTACCGCTCAGGGGATGACTGTTGATTCACTTGAACAATCAGGCGTTTCTTATGATAACGTTGTTGTCGGGAAAATACTTGAAGTTGAAAAACATCCCGATGCGGATAAATTATCTGTCTGTATAGTTGATGTCGGTGATGAAACTTTGCAAATCGTTTGCGGCGCTCCGGGCGTTGCGGCAGGTCAAACAGTACCTGTTGCAAAAGTTGGTGCAAAACTCGGTGATTTGAAAATCAAAAAAGGGAAATTGCGGGGAGTTGAATCTTTTGGTATGTGCTGTGCTGCAGATGAACTTGAAATATCTGATGATCATGCAACGCTGCTTTACCTCGACAATTCATTAAAAGCGGGAACGCCCCTTAAATCAATTGTTGAAGATACCGACTATATTTTTGAACTTGATATTGCGAGCAATCGTCCCGATCTTTTAAATCATATTGGAGTAGCGAGAGAAATTGCCGCGCGAGTTGCAATGGAAAATCAATCTGCAGACACATATAAATTTCCGGAAATAAAGATCGAAGAAAAAGATGCCGAGTCAAAATCATGCGTGAAAATTTCTGTCGAAAATACTGAACTGTGTCCAAGATATACAGCAAGAATTATTGAAAATGTTGAAGTGAAACCTTCGCCACTGTGGATGAAAGCACGGCTTCATCGCCTTGGTATGCGCCCGATCAATAATATTGTTGATATCACAAATTACGTTTTACTCGAGTATGGTCATCCACTTCACGCGTTTGATTTTGATAAAGTTGAAGGCGGAGAAATTATTGTTCGTCGTGCTGCTGACAATGAAATTATTACAACTTTAGATGATGCTGAAAGAAAACTTGATAATGAAATCTTACTCATTGCAGACAAAGAAAAAGGTGTCGCTCTTGCCGGCGTAATGGGCGGTACGAATTCAGAAGTTACAGATTCAACAAAAACAATTCTTCTTGAGAGCGCGTATTTTAATGGTCCTAATATTAGAAAAACGGCTAAGCGGCTGTCTTTGAGTTCGGAATCTTCTTATCGCTTTGAAAGAGGAGTTTGTGGTGCGGTAATTAATGCAAGCATGAGAGCTACGCAGCTTATTTCTGAACTTGCTGAAGGTAAACCTCTTAAAGGTATTGTTGATGTAAGCAACCGTCCTCCGCAAAAGAGATTTGAATTTAATTATAAGAAATGTGTAGATTTACTTGGAATGGATATTCCGATTGAGAAAGGAGGAAAAATCCTCTCTTCGTTTGGTTTTTCTCTTTCGCAAAAAGAAAATGATGTTTTTGAAGTGACTGTTCCGGAACATCGGGTTGACGTAGCTCAAGAAGCAGATTTTTCTGAAGAACTTGCCAGAATGGTCGGATACAATGAAATCCCAAGCAATACGCAAGCAGCTTTCAAAAGCGAAAAGCCGCTTGCTAAAATTGCAGTTTGCAGACAAAAAATCAGAGAAATTCTTGCCGGTTCGGGAATGCTTGAAGCATGTAATCCAAGTCTTGTTTCTGTAGATTTAATTAAATCTGCCGGGATTCCTGATGGAGCAGTTGAACTTGATGTAATTGAACTTGCTAATGCGTCAACGCAGGACCACTCTGTAATGAGGACTTTGCTCTATCCGGGCTTAATAAGAAATTTACGGCATAATATTTCGCGAAAGGCAAAAGATGTCCGGCTTTTTGAAATTGGCAGAACTTATACCAAATCCGCAAATGCCGGAGAATTTCATGAAGAAGAAAAAGTCGCCCTGGTTTTATGGGGTAACGCGGTAGAAAAAAGCTGGCAGGGGAATGCTCATGAAACAGATTTTTTTGATGGTTCGGGAATTATTGAACTTATTACTAAAAAACTCGGTATTCAAAAATTACAACTAAGAACTGCAAAACATGACGGATGTCATCAGGGCAGAACTGCTGATATTTATATTGAAAATAATGTTAATGCCGGTTGGATAGCTGAACTCGACCCAATAGTCGCTCGCGAGCTTGATATATCCGGTCGTGTGGTTATAGCGGAACTGAAAATTGCTGAAATCAGTGATTCATGGCAACCCAAAAGAGAATACAGGCATTTACCGAGATTTCCTGAATCAACACGTGACATCGCACTTTTAATTTCCAATGAATTTACTCATTCCGATGTTGTAAGGACTGTTGAAAGCGTAAAGATAAACATATTCGAGTGTGTTGATTTATTTGATCTATATCACGGTGAACAAGTGCCTGAAGGTAAAAAAAGCATGGCGTACAGAATTGTTTACCGTGCAGCTGACAGAACATTAACTGACAAAGAAGTTGACAATGCGCACGCGAA
>JAOZNZ010000084.1:4215-9899 GCA_029933535.1 bacterium
TGGAAAATAAAAAAATGAAAAAATATCTCTTACTTATCCTCTTTATCTTTTGTGCTCAGTTGGCGCTTGCCGGCGTGCCTACAAAAATCGTAATGGCAAAAGCTGCTTCTGATGGAAAGATAGACGTGACGGTTGCAGTATCAAATGCTCCGGCTAAAACATCAGCTGATGTTGAATTAAAAATGCTTGATGATATTAATTCTCAAGCACAGGAAGTTGCCGGTTATTTGCCTGCCTGGACGCACTCTAAGATTTTCAATGTAAAGATATGGCAAATTCTTGCTGCGTTTCTATTTATTTTACTTGGACTTATTTTAAGAAAGATCAATAATTACATTTTTATTCACAGGAAAGGTTTTTTAATCGGGAAAAATGCTGTTACTAAACAAATTATTGAGGCCTTAAGCAGACCGTTAGGGACTTTATGGGCATTTTCAGGCCTGGCAGTCGCGTTAACTATAATTCCCATTGATGAGATATCAAGATTAAAGAAGTTGAAATCCCATTTTCTTTTGATAGGTTTTGCAATAATCATTCTCTGGAGCCTGTTTAAAATAATTGACGTGTTGACCGCTTATCTAAAAGTATATACCCAAAAGACAAAAACTACTTTAGACGACCAGCTTTTACCGCTATTCCGTAAAACAGCAAAAGTTCTGGCTTTTATTATTGTATTTATATGGGTTGCTCAAGCACTTAATTATAAAGTTTCAACCTTAATTGCAGGACTTGGACTCGGAGGATTCGCTATAGCGCTTGGTCTTCAGGATACTCTTTCGAATCTGTTTGGATCGATATTCATTTTATTTGACAGACCGTTTAAGGTAGGTGATAGAATTAAAGTTGAAGGTGTTGACGGAATAGTTGAGGATATCGGCATGCGATCAACAAGAATCCGGACTTTATCGAAAACGCTTGCATCGATTCCGAACAAAACGGTTGCAAGCACAAAAATAGATAATTTTGCTGAGATGACCAAAAGAAAAGTAATGCAAACCATTGGTGTTACTTATGATACAACTGCCGATCAGATGGAGCAGGCGGTTACAGAGATAAAGGAATTAATTTTTGCCAACGATGAAATTGATAAAGATTTCATATTGGTAAGATTTGACGATTTTGGAGATTCAAGCTTAAATATTGCGATTATTTATTTTACAAATACTGTAGATTATGATGCCTATCTCGCGGTGAAAGAAAAAATCAACCTTGGAATTATGAGGAAACTTGTTGAACTAGACCTGTCAATGGCATTTCCTTCAAGAACTATATATATTAAAAAAGATTAAATATATACTGTAAAGTACAAATAAAAAAGCCCGCGAGAAATCGCGGGCTCTTTTATGTAACTTAATAATATGTTTATTTTTTAAGTTTTACAGCTAAACCTTTTGCTTCAGCTTTGTAAAAGCAGAACGGGAAATGAGGAACGCTTACATCATTTTCTACATTTATGATTGCATTCGCACCCAGTTTTTTAGCTTTCTTAACAAGCATACTGTTTACTACATCGTTAAGCTGATCATCAGCTTCAGGAGAAGCAATTTTTACTGCCGCAATACCGAACAAGTAAAAATTCCATCTTTCTGATTCGATAAGCGCTACCGGTGTATATTTGCCGATAGGAGCGTCACCACGTAAAACTTGAACTCCGTCTGTTGGTTTTGCAACATAAGTTGCACTGCATCCAACGAGAAATGTTAATAATAAACATACTGCAATAACTTTTTTCATGACATTACCTCCGTTAAGGGTTATTTAATTGTTTGGAAAGTGGAGCGGGCAACCGGACTCGAACCGGCGACCTCGACCTTGGCAAGGTTGCGCTCTACCAACTGAGCTACGCCCGCTTTCACTACGTTATAAATATTATATCAAAATGAAATTTGAAAAACAAGTTGATAAATGGTAATTATTTAATAGTTAATAGTTAATAGTTAATAGTTAATAGTTAATAGTTAATAGTTAATAGTTATTGGTTAATAGTTATTGGTTATTGGTTATCTATAAGAAATGTCCTAACGCGAATTTTAAATCTCCTGGCGAAGTAACGCCACCCAACTAATCACGTTTTCAATATTCACATTCAATCTAATTTTTTTTCTCTTGCTTTATAAACCTTGTTTTTATACAATAATAGTAATATTTAAATTGATAATTAACTACAATTAAGCGAATATTCGAAAAAATTATAATATGCAAAATTTTGTCCTTGCAATAGATATTGGCGGCACAAATGTTAAAGCCGGACTCGTAGATAGAAATGGCGTAATATCAAACGTGGTTCACCAGCCGTCAAAAGCGGCGGAAGGGCGCGATGCATTGCTTTCTGTTATTAAAGACGTTGTTGAAAACCAATGCGGGAAAACGGAAATCGCGGCAATAGGTTGCGGTACACCCGGCGCTATAGACCATAAAACCGGTATTGTCAGTTATATGCAGGCGCATATTCCGGATTATACCGGAACGCCTCTTGCGAAATATCTTTCGGAATTTTCCGGAGGAATACCTGCGGCAATTGACAATGATGTGAATTTAATCGCGTTAGGTGAAAATTGGAAAGGAGCGGGTAAAGGTTCAAAATGTCAGGTCTCTCTCGCACTGGGAACAGGATTAGGCGGTGGAGTTGTTGTTGACGGGAAACTTTTTAGGGGTTCAAGAGGCAGAGCACCGGAATTTGGACACATGACTGCTGTTTTGGGAGGCGAACCATGTACTTGCGGTAATTTCGGTTGCTATGAAGTTTATACCGCGCCGGGCGCTATGACCAGGAGGGCAAATCATTACCTTGCCAGCGGAATACTTTCCGTGTTGAGTGAATGTGAAAAAATTACAGCGGCGGAAATAGTTCATTATGGTAATCTTAAAGATCAGTTATGTATGAAGATATTAAATGAATCCACAAAATATCTCGCGAAACTTATATGGAACATCGCTCAGGCATTTGATCCGGACGTATTTGTAATTGGCGGGGGATTAATGAAAGCGGGAGATAAGTTTCTAAGTCATCTTAACAGAGAGCTAGATAAATTTTACTGTCCTGATGAACTTGACCCGATGTACACAATAAAAATTTCTGAACTTGGAGATGATGCAGGAATTCTCGGAGCCGGAAAGCTTGCGTGGGATTGGTTGGATGGAATTGACAGATAAAGTAACTCAAGCTTCCAGCTTGAGAAATTGACCTAATTAACCTAATTGATCTAAATAATGACCAAACGCCAATACACAAAATTCAGAAAGATAATTTTGGGATTTAGACATTAGACATTGGAATTTGTTTAGGTTAATTAGAAATTAGAGCAATTAGAAATTTAAAAATATGCCTAAAAATAAGAAACTCAATATTATACTTGCTTCATCGTCACCACGGCGTCAGCAGATGCTTAAATTGATTGATGTTCCATTTGAAATTGTTGTCAGTCATTACGAAGAAAACAATGAGATGAAATCCCGACCAAGTAAAATTGTAATGGCTCATGCTAAGGGAAAAGTGGCAGATGTCATTTCGAGAGCTAAAGGCGGTGTAATAGTAGGCGCTGATACGCTTGTTTACAAAGACCGGGTTATTTATGGCAAACCGAAAAATATGGCGGATGCTCACAGAATGCTTAAGGAGTTACAGGGGAAAACGCATTATGTTTATACCGCGCTAGCTATTTTTGATACTAATAAAAATAAATGGATAGTTGATTATTTGAGAACAAAAGTTTCTATGAGAAAATTGACAAAAAAAGAAATCAGCCGATATTTTGAACTTATTAACCCGCTTGATAAAGCAGGATCTTATGCAATTCAGGAAGCGGGAAGCATAATTGTTGACAAAATTGAAGGCTGTTATTACAATGTTCTAGGATTTCCAATGGCAAAATTAGACGAAATGCTGCGCGAAATAGGATATTCACTTTTTAACGCAAAATAACGATTAACGATTAACGAATAACGAACTTAGCTAATGCAGTTAATTTTATATCCAAATACTGACCGGCAAGAGAAAATCATAGTTTCTAATACCGGCGCTACAATCGGCAGAGCTGCTGACAGTACCATTCTTTTGACCGGTACAGGCATTGCTGAATATCATGTACATTTACAATTTACTGAAGGGCAATGGTTTGCGATAGATATTTCTCACCGTGGTGATGTAAGCGTTGATGGAGTAACTAAAGCAAGACTTCCACTGCAAATTGGGAGTCGCATTTTCATAGCCGGCCATGAATTGCTTGTAACATCACTTGATGAAGAAAAAAGTGCTACTATGTCCAAAGCTGTGAGTTATAACGGTGCAGAAATCGTTCATGATTTAACTGTTACTAAACAATGCCCGCAATGTGGTTTTCTTTCTCATGAAGGATCGCATTTTTGCCCGCGATGCGGTTATTCTTTTAATGTTAACATTCCGGCAACATCTCCTCAACAAGTCCCTATTCAACATCATGAGTCAGCAATTACTCCATGGCTTGCGCTGATACTTGCTGTTTGCGGTCCAATTGTTCTTGGTATAGGCTGGCTGATAGGAGGAATAGTTGGAATCATTTACCTCGCGCGCTCAGACAATATAAGTCGTCCCGGAAGAAGGACTGCATGGTTTGCTGTTATTTTCAGTATTGTATGGCTCGCTATTCTTGGAGCGGGAGGTGGCTGGTGGTTCTGGGATTATTTTGCTGACATTAGAATTGTAAAGAATGAAGAACGTGTAGAGAATTTATTAAGAAAGATTGCTGTGTCACAATATTATATTAAACACGCGGAAGTTTTTGATAGTGATAATGACGGCGTGGGAGAATACATATCATTTCCGAAATTGCAATCTGCGGATTATCATCAGTTTGACGTTAATCTTGATAGGTCACCACTTCATTACGGATATTTTTTTACAATAAAACGAGCTGATGAAACCGGTTTCATTTGCACAGCATATCCGAGAAAGTATGAAAACACCGGAATAAACAGTTTCTGGATTGATGAAAAAGGATATGTTTATAAAAAAGACCTGGGGGGTGAAAATTTCGATAAACCTCCTGTATTAATAACAAAAGAAACTCAAATCAGCCTGTTTGAAGGAATAAGTGATGAATTAGCAGCCGACCTGGAATTGGCAGCAGAAAAAGCGTTTAAGAACGGTAAATATGAAAAATGCAAAAGAATAATTCATAACGTAAGAACTAAATTCCCCAAATCACTTGCAGCTCGACGTTTAACCAAACTCGAAAAATCTACGGATCCGTTTATTGTTGAATTTAAATCTAAAGAACTTTATCAGCGCGCCGAACAGCTTATTCAGGGGAAAAAGATTGATGCAGCAATTCAGGTTCTTAGATCTATTGTTCAAAATTATAAAAATTCATCACTGGCTTCAAATTCTAAGAAAAAACTTGCTGAATTAACTGAAAGCCGAGCGAAAGAATCTCTGAAACAAGCGGAACAGCATGTTAAAAATAAACAGGCTGAAACAGCGCTGAAAATCTTAAAAGATATAGGGAAAAAATACCCTGAGGCTTCTTCCCTTTCTTCACTAAAAGAATACATCGGTACTTGCGAAACGGAAGTTATGAAGATACTTGAAAAGAAAGCTGAAAAATTTCTTAAAGAAGGTCAAAAACTCGAATCGGAAGGTCAATTCGAAAACGCATATAATATTTACCTGTCTCTAAAAAATATTTATGGTCAAACCCAGACTGCAA
>JAOZNZ010000616.1 GCA_029933535.1 bacterium
GCGAGAAAAGGGAGATCATGTTAAAGCTGTTGTTAATGAGTTTCAGATAAATGAAAGCTCCGAAAAAAGAAACCAGCAAACCTGCAACTACAATCATTGAAATTCGCCAGTTCATAAACAAAAGAAGCATTATGGCAACTAAAACCATACTTATGATACCGTTACGTATCATTGTACTCATACGCTTCTTTACAAATTTTGCCGAATCTGAATAGTAGGAAAGATTAACACCGGCAGGTAATAAAACTTTCGCTTCATCAATATATTTTCTCACTTTTTCGTCTATAGCAATCGTATCTCCCGTCTTTCTTTTATTAACAATAAAAGTTATCGCAAGTCGACCGTTAACTCTGCTTAATGTTGTTGCTTCTTCAAATGTATTACGGATTGTAGCAACATCTCTAAGTCTTATAATTTCATCATCAGTATTTTTTACAACGATATTTTCAAGATCCCGCCATGTATCTTCATTTATTTGTTCTAAAACACGTATCGTCATTTCACCGGTATTACCTTTAATTACTCCACCCGGTATATTTTTATTCTTCGCGCTAATAGCCTTGTTTATCGCATCCAATGAAATGTTTAACGCACGCGCGCGGTATGAATCTACTTCCACCCATATTTCTCTATCACTCAATCCTCTTACATCAACTTCTGAAACCCCTTGTATTGACTCAAACTGTGTCTGAAGTCTATCCGCCAACTTCTTTATTTTTAATAAATTCATTCCGGGCCGATAACTCATACCAACGATAATTACAGGAAATGGAAATTTCTGTTCAATGGTAACCGGTGATTCACTCGTTTTCGGTAAATCCGTTTTAGCAGAATCAACTTCCTGACGAACTTCATTTAAAACTACTTGAATGTCTGAAACATTATCATATAACTTTAAAAATATAACAGATAAATTAGGCGAGGAAACCGAATGTATTTCTTTAACATCTTCAATTGCCCTCAGCTGATCCTCTATCGGAACCGTCACCAAACGTTCAACATCTTCAGGAGAATCAAGCGTTACGTCCAAAGTTGTTATAGTAATAACATCCGTGCTCACCGAAGGAAATATTTCACGCCGCAAATTCAGCATACAAATCACTCCGGCGATAAACAACCCTATCATAAGTATGTTTACCAGAACTCTTTGTTTTATTGAAAATTCTATCAGCCGCATAGGATTGTTGGATTAATAAGTAAGCCGCGCTCTTGACCCGCGTATGCTGGGTTCCAAGCGCGAGCCGTGGATTATTGGATTAATTCCCCTCTAGAGAGGAGTGCCCTTTAGGGCGGGGTGTGTTATTTGGATTAATGGATTAATGGTCTATTAACTAATAACTATTAACTATTAACTAATAACTATTAACTAATAACTACCAACTCTATCTTAAAATAATCTTATCACCGGATTTTAATCCGCTTTTTATTTCAAACCATTGTCTGTATTCTCTCCCGGTTTCAATTCTGACATTTACATTAGATGTTCCAACAAGCAATGTTACAAAGTCACCTTCTTTATCACTTTTTATCGTATAAGACGGAATAACAATAATGTCTTTATATTCACGCAAAGGTACTTTGATTCTTCCAAGCCCCGGTTTAATTATTGAATCTTTATTATCATACAAAGCTTCAAACCTGTAAAGGAGTGACTTGGGCTCAACATCACTTGACACAAAAGCTACTGTAGCCGTAAAAATTGTGCCATATGTTTCTCCTATACTGAAAATTACATTTTCACCACGCTTAATGTCAGATATATCCCGGTCAGCAACAAAAGTTATTACTCTGAGCCTGGTGTCGTCAATCATGTCAAGAAGCGGTTGACCGGGTAAAACACGCTCACCGATTTCTACATGTCTTTTGCATATCTTACCGTTGAACGGAGCGCTAATAGTACAGTCTGTAAGACGTTCTTTTGTATAATCAAGTATTGCTTCAGTATTTTCGTTTTCCGCTATCGCGTTGCGATGAGAAACAATATATTTTCTTAAAATATCATCTCCAACGACTTTAGCATCATACAGATCTTGATTATTGCTAAGATCTATCGTTGCGTTAGAAAGTGCAACAAAGGATTCAAGAGCTTTAGACATTGCTTTTCGTACTTCTATCTTTTTATATCTTTTGTCTAATTCTATTAATATCTGCCCTTGTGTTACCACACTGCCAATTTCAACATATATCTTTTTTATTTCTTCACCAATTGCAGCGCTTAGCTCGACACGTTTATCGGGTTTTATTATCGTGTTGAAAGTTTTAATTACCGTTATATTTGTAGAGAACACGTTATATACCGGTATTCTTTCTTCATACACTTCCGGCTTTTCTTTCTTTTCCTTAATTACTTTCATTAATGACACCCCAAATGCCGATCCGAAAATAATGAAAAGTATTAAAGAAAAACAGCCGATTACTCTGCGTTTATGTTTTACTGAATGAACAGCCATGATTCAAATTCTTAGGTTATTAGTTATTCGTTATTAGTTATTCGGTATTCGGTATTCGGTATTCGGTATTCGGTATTCGGTATTCGGTATTCGGTA
>JAOZNZ010000617.1 GCA_029933535.1 bacterium
ATCAACAGTAAAATAAGCAATCAAAAAGTAAAGATAAAATTCCTAACTTTATCATTGAACATTTCTTGTTGAATATTGAGTGTTTATAAGGTCACAAGGTCAATATTATTACAACGATTGCAAAAAACGCCGTTGTCTGGTACAATAAATATACATTATTATTATAACATATTACACATAGGAATCAAGCGATGAAAGAAAAAGTACAGAAAATAATAGATGAAAAAATTAATCCGGCACTCGGAACTCACGGCGGATCTTGCGAACTTGTTGACTTAAGAGACGATAATGTTGTTCTCGTAAAATTGAAAGGTGCTTGCGGCGGATGTCCGGGAGCGTTAATCACACTTAAAGGTTTTGTGCTCGAAACATTAAGAGCTGATATTCCCGAAATTACTGACATTGAAGCTGTGTAATTAAAGGAATTAAGTGTCAGAGTCAGGTGTCAGTATGAAAATCCTTGTTATAAAACCCAGCGCGCTTGGCGACGTTGTTAACGGACTCGTTATCGTTCCACGATTAAGGAAACTTTTTCCTGATTGCGAAATACACTGGTTCGTTAATTCTGAATACGCTGAATTGGTAGAACTGGCAGGAGTGGATAAGGTTATCAGATTTGAGCGTGGAGCATGGCGGAATTTCCGCTCTGTTTTTTCAGGAATTGCTAATGTTTCAAGAATTTCCCTTGAACTGAAAAAAACACATTACGATATTGTTATTGACCTTCAGGGATTGATTAGAAGCGGTTGGTTTACATTTGTTACCGGCGCGCCTGTTCGAATTGGCTTTTCTGATGCGCGTGAATTTGCCCACCTTTTTTATAATGTAAAAGTTGATGTTAAGCGGAATGAAACGCATTCAGTTGACTGCTGTTTAGAAACATTAAAAAAATTAGGTGATGAAAATCCCATTGCTGAATGGAAATGGTTTGGATTGGAAGAGACAACCGCTGACTTGAAATGGAAGCATAAACTTATTAACAATGATTTTCTCGTTTTTGTTGTTGGATCGAGGTGGGAAACTAAAAGTTGGCCTGTTGAATTTTTCGGTAAAGCAGCGGCAATTATTTACAAAAAAACAGGTTTGAAAATCTTTCTTACCGGTTCTCGAAATGAAATTCATATAGCTGAAAAAGTGATGCATTATGCTGTTGAAAATGGTTGTGATGAATCCGCTATTGCTTCTCTCGCAGGAAAAATTTCACTTGGTGAATTGTTCTCGATTTGTAAGGAAAGCAAAGCTGTTTTGACAACTGATACCGGCCCAATGCACTGTGCTGCATCAGTAGGAGCAAAAATTGTTGCGTTGATGGGACCTACAAATCCTGTAAGGCATGGTCCTTACAATCAACAAGAAAATGTGATTGTAATCGACAGAAAATGTGCGCCATGTTACAAAAGAAAATGTCCTGACGGCGAAATTTGCATGGCGGATATTTCACCGGAAATTGTAGTGGAGAAAATATTGAAACAATTGAACGATTGATACGATTGATACGATTTTCAATCACCAAATCATTAAATCACCAAATCTTTAAATAATCATGAATATTTGTATTTGCGGCGCGGCAGGCAGAATGGGGAAAAGACTTATCGCCTGTGCGGCTGAAGTGGAAAATCTTAATGTTACCGGCGCGGTAGACGTTCCTCAATGTTTGCTTATCGGAAAGGATTCCGGTATTGTCTCCGGCATTGAGAAAAACAATATTTTAATCACTGATGATTTAGAATCGGCTTGTTCCGGAGCGGATGTAGTCATTGATTTTGCTCTCGCTGATGGAATTACAGATCGGCTGAAAATTTATGAAAAAGAAAATGTTTGTGTAGTGTTTGGAACTACAGCAGTTGATGACCAGGGAAAATCTGCCATAGAAATCACATCAAAAAATATTCCGATAATTCACGCTCCGAATTTTAGTGTAGGTGTGAATCTGCTTTTTGCCCTTGCAAAAAATTCAGCAAAAATACTTGACGAAAATTATGACATCGAAATAATTGAAATGCATCACCACCATAAAAAAGACGCTCCAAGCGGTACAGCAGTCAGATTGGTTGAACTTGTGGAAGAAGCACGCGGTTTGAAATATGAAGAAAAAAGAATCTACGGACGAGAAGGCAATACAGGCGCGCGACCTAAAGGAGAAATAGCTGTTCACTCGTTACGTGGTGGAGATGTTGTTGGCGACCATACTGTTGTTTTTGCAGCTGAAGGCGAAAGAATTGAGTTAACACACAAAGCAAGCAGCAGAGATACATTTGCGAAAGGGGCATTACGCGCGGCACAGTTTCTTTCAGATCAAGAGCCTGGAATTTATACAATGAAAGATGTTCTTGGGACAGAGTAACATAAGCTTCCAGCTTATGGATTAATGGAATATTGAATTGATGGATTGATGGGGAACCAACCTGCCCTACGGGGATTTCTCCAAACATACTTGTTTTTATACTTGCTATTTATAATATGTTTTGTTATAATAATTTAAAAATTTACTATGGAGTTATTATGGCGCATTTAAATATTTATATTGAAGATAATTTATTGAAATA
>JAOZNZ010000618.1 GCA_029933535.1 bacterium
TTTAGCAACGAAAGAATTGTATCAATATTTTTTTGAGTGGCACCTTGCTGTGAACGAATATAATTTTGCCCGTTGATAACCATTTGTGTAGTAATTTCAGTATTGTTCCAAAGTTCAATAACCGTTTTTGTAAGATCGGTTTCATCAGTTACAATTTTTGCGCCTCCGTGTGAGGCGAGAACATCAGCAATTCCTCTGAAATTTCCTGTGTATTTACCGTAAATTACAGGTAAACCAAGCCCTACCGGCTCAATCATATTTTGTCCTCCACCTGGTTTAAGTAAACTTTTACCTACATAAACTATTTTTGCAAGAGTATAAAGCCGGGCAAGTTCACCGACCGTATCAAGAATAAAAATCTGTGTTTTGGTATTATCAAATTTTTCACCTTTACTTCTTTGTCGTGGAATAAAACCACGTGAAGAAACAAGTTTTGCTATGTCTGTTCCGCGTTCCGGGTGCCGCGGAACGATAATCAAAGCAGCATCCGGATATTTATCACGCAATTTTTCAAAAACATTTATTGCGATAGGATCTTCTCTACCGGTTTTTTCCAATGCCGCAGCGAGGAAAACAGGAGTAGCCTGTTTAAGCGACAATTCATTTAAAAATTCAATATCCGCAGTTGGTTTTTCAATAATTTTTGCGGAATCAAATTTAATATTTCCAATAACAGAAACTTTATTTTTATCTGCACCAATACCGGTAATTCGTTCGGCGTCGTGATCGGTTTGCATGTTAAAATGCGTGAAATTTTGCAAAACGTTTTTGATGAATGATTTAACAAGTTTATATCTTGAAAAAGATTTTTCTGAAATCCTGCCGTTTGCAAGTACGAGCGGAATGCCGCGTTTAGAAAGTCCATAAACGAAATTCGGCCATATTTCTGTTTCAACAATTACAGCGATTTTTGGATTAACCAAATTAATAATTCTATTCATAACCGGCCCGAATTCAGTAGGAAAAAAAATCAGAACATCGTCATCAGCGAGTTTTTTTGATGCAACTTCATAACCGGTTAAAGTAGTTACCGAAACAACAAATTGATAATCAGGGCAAAGCGGTTTTAATTTTTCAATTAAAGTTGCTGCGAGGTTGAATTCACCTACCGATACGGCGTGAATCCAGATGTTAGGCTTTCTTTGAAGTTTGTTTTTGATATTATTGGAAACAAAACCTGATCGGCGGAGCAAACTTAACCGATACTTTCTTTTTGCGAGGACGTAAGGTAACCATACAGGAAGAGTTATTCCCGCGGCGGCGGTACCGAAGATGTTATAAGCTATACTGTAGAAAGACATTGTAAATTAGGTTTCAGAGTTCAGGTGTCAGGTGTCAGGAAATTCATACCGAGCGCGCTAGCGCCTCGGTATGAATTTAGTATTTATTTCATCTTTGGGTGTTTGCAAAGCACCCGGCGTATGCTTGGCGGTGTTCAGGTGTCAGGTGTTCGGTGTCAGGTGTTCGGTGTCAGCCCCAGCATACGCGGGGCGCTAACGCGAGTTCAGGTGTCAGGTGTCAGTTATTTCTCCACCTATTAACGATTAACTAATAACTATTAACTATTGTTCGTTACTCGCCTTAAACGGCAAATGAAAAAAAACAAGAATCCGGTTAGTGCTGAAATAAATAAACCCGGTTCGGGTACAATCGTAAACGGATTGTCAAAGAATATTCTGCTATTCGTAAGCGAACAACTGTCCACAACCTCAAAGCGTAAGTAATAATTTGCATCAGGAAGAGACGCCGGCACATACCAATCAGTCTGTCCAAGAATATTTTGAATGTTATGCGCTATTGTAGCGACTTTATTTGTAGTGTCGGCCGAAAGTACAGTAATTTCTGTGATTGTTACGTTAGTGCCATCGAATTCGTCTATAATACCGCTAACGCGCCAGACAATACTTGTATGGGATGATTCAAGAAATTCACTTCCCGCAACGGGCTGCAAAAGAGCGTCAGTTGCGATTTGAGGAGGGGCTGATAAGACCATTCCTGTACTTCCATATACAATATAGGATTCGCCTGCCGCACCTACGCCGTATGGATCGGCATAAGGAGCGCCGATAATGATATCATTAATACTATCGCCGTTCATATCACCCGCACTGCTTACCGAATATCCACTGTTATCACTCTCGTCAATCCCATTGAACTGCACACCGTTGGAGCCGTCAAGCGAAGAAAGTTCAAACGCTGCCGGAAATGCATTAGTCCTGCCATATACCAAATATGACTCTCCCGCGCTCATCATATTATTACATGGGCGGACGTTAAATGCTCCAATGATGATATCATCAATTCCATCTCCATTCGCGTCCCCCGCATCACTCACAGAAAATCCACTGTAGGCGGCAAAACCGTAACCATTAATTTGAAATCCATTAGTACCATCAAGCGAAGAAAGTTCAAAAGATGCAGGGAAACCGATTGACCGTCCATACACCACATAAGATTCTCCATGAGATAAACCTAATCCCGGGGCACCGATTAAAGCATCATCTATACCATCATTATTCAAATCACCCGCTCCGCTCACGGA
>JAOZNZ010000619.1 GCA_029933535.1 bacterium
ATTTAAGTTTTTAACAACCGATAAACAGGGAGTTTCGTACTGTAAAGTCATAAAAACAATATTTAAAATTATTGCCCACGGAACACACAGATTACACGGAAATTTTTAAATAATTATTTTTAAACCCTAATATTTACGGGCATTTGCAAAATAAATAAAATTGTTCATCCGTGTAATTCCGTGTTTTCCGTGGGCGATTAAAAAATCTGTGGGACGGTAGTGATTTATTATAGCAAAATCATATTATACAATAATTAGTAAGGAAAACAACTCGTTAAATAATTTATTAATTTCAATCGTCTCAATCATATCAATCGTAAAATCATTCAATAGTAAATCACGAGTTCCGATGCAATCTCCAAAGAAGTATACTTCCGGTTGCTATAAACAAAAGGTCAGGCACCCAGACAAGCAAATCCGGGCGAAGGACATAATTATCATTAAATGCCGTTATGCTTATAACAAGTGCATAATGAATTGCAATTAAAGCAAGACAAATAAGAAAACCAATTGTTTTTTCACTTCTGTGAGCACGGATACCAAGAGGAATACCGATAATCGCGAAAGCAATACTTGCCAATGCGTATGAATAGCGGTACTGCACCTGGGTTTTCATTCTGCTGTTCGCTTCGAGGTAATTATTAATTTGATTAACGGGCATCCATGTTTTATACCATTTTTTAAACAACGTTGTAACAGGCCCCATCCCATTTTCGATACTAATCAAATTATTTTCATAATCTCTGTGTAATTTTGTACTGGCAACATTATCGACCCAGGCTTTTTTTTCTTTTCTTTTTCTATGTTTAAGGACTTTTTTCCAGGCTTTTTTGCTTTGAAGTTTACTCCATAAAGATCTGGCAACTTTTAATTGAGAGTAAAGTTGTTTTGGATTTTTTTTATGTCTTCTTGCAATAGAAACTATTTCACCCACATTTTTGTTTATTTTCTGTTTTAACTCCGCAGTGGTAAAATCCGCTTCTTTCTTGGTAATGATTTTCTTCTTCTTCTTCATCAGCGTATCAAGTGATATGTACATATCCACCTGCCCTGCTTTAACCCTGATATAAGAATTCGTACGTTGACTGCTTCGTTCTTCAGATACAACATCATACATTTCGAAAAGAAGTTTATTTTCTTTTCTTATATTTCTGATAAAAGCCGTTGCCGCAAAAATTTGACGACTGCTGCCGTCTTCCTTATTTTCAACAATATGAATGTCTTTATATGCTTTTTCATCTCGCTTGCCTACAAATAAATTGTAACGACCGATCGGTGTCCATGTACCTGTTTCAATCATTCCGCTTATGTCGTCAATCTCATAACTGGAAATAATATTCCGCTGCGCAAAATGAGCCTTTGGAAGAATGTTACCATAAGCATAAACTGCAATAATAGCTATTATTATACTTAGCGTGATGCACGGAGCAGCAATACGAAAAACACTTATCCCTGTTGCTTTCATTGCTGTAACTTCACCGTCAGCTGACAGCCGGCTGAAAACAAGCAGCGTTGCGGCAGCCATAGAGAATGGAAGTGAATAGCAAATAACTTCGGGAAAAATATAAGCGAGGATATGAATTATTGCCGTAATATTGAACTTTTTAAATATAAGTTCAAAAATTTTTACCATACTGCCCATCAGCATGATAAAAGTAACAATAAGCAGCGACATACTAAACGCCACACCAACAGTTTTCGAAAGATAACCGTTAATAACATGCATCCGGAAAAATTTCAGTATTTTTTCCAGTATTGATGCTCGATTGATATGTGTGGTGGAAAACCCGCTTCGTTTCAAATCATCAGGCTTATCCGCATCGGTAATTTTTGTTTTATCATTTTCCATATTCAGTAATTATATCATAATCAACATTTAAGTTCCATTATATTTTTTCGTATTTTTTGTCAGTAGTTATTAATAAAACGGAAGATTCTCCGAATTTCCACTACCCGGCTATTTTTAAAGTACGTATATAAGCATCCTTATCTTGTTTGGCATAAATATTGTTACTAAAAATAATGACAGCGAGGGGAGGCTTAATCATTCCTTATGGGAGATTTTAAAAATGTACCGTAATTCTTTAAAAAAAATTGAAAGAGTTTGTCTGAAATGTAATCACATCTTCACTGCTCGCGGCAGATATAACAGATTATGTAAACGTTGTAAAAATCATCAAATTCCAGGTTGCCTTGAAGAGCATAAAGTTATTTTCCCATGGTCATAATTATTTTGGGATTTTTCCATAAAAATCCTATACTTCGTGTCACGTGAAATGTGATATATTAATTCCTTGGCCTTTCAGTCCCTTACGTCATCAATCTCTCTTTGGCTTTTACAAAGGCCAAAGGGATATTTTTTTAATTTTATTCTTCCTACAGCACATGTGTGCCATTTCGGCACGCTTTTTTCCCGCTTCTCGCCTTATTAGTGTCTGACCGAAAACCTCTTATTTTTGCATGCCGCCTATTTTGGAAGGCAGAATGCTTCAAATCCTGTTTGCATCTTATCTCGAACCGGACGTTCCGGTTGGGGCAT
>JAOZNZ010000620.1 GCA_029933535.1 bacterium
TTTCTATTTCGACAACGCCTATCACAGAACCATGGGCATTTTATGCTTTCAGCAATGAAATGCCTCCACCCTTGCCACCCGGAAATGTTATCGCTACTCAAGGAGAATTTTCAGGAAAAATTATAGTGAACTGGGATGGATTTGGCGGAACTGCAAAATACCGTGTTTGGAGAAACACTACAACTAACAGCAGTGATTCGTCAGTAATTTCCGGCGAGCTGACAACTAATTATTACGAAGACACTTCTGTAATCAATGAAACTAATTATTATTATTGGGTGAAAGCGATCAACTCCGCGGGGACAAGTGATTTCAGCAATTCAGCAATTGGATTTGCAACTGCTTCAACCGGGCCTGACAGGCCGTCAAATATTTCTCCGGCAGATGGTACGTTAGCAACTCTTTCTCCTGTGATACTCGAAGCTTCAGCTTATTCAGACCCGGACAGTTGGGCAATGGATGCTGTTCAGTGGCAGGTTGACGACTGCACAAACTTCAGTTGTGTTGAATGGGACAGTGGTATTCTCCAAACTAATCTAACAACAATTGAGCCCCCGTATTATGTTCTCAGAGCGCAAACATACTGGCGTGTCCGCTACAAAAACATCCGTGGAAAATGGAGTGATTGGTCATCCGTTACTATGTTTAATTTGGATGTAAAAAACAAATTTACACTATGGCAATTGCCTTCGCAGGGGCCAACGCAAATGGAAAGTTATGTTATCAGAACCGCAGAAGGTAAAATTATAGTTATTGATGGTGGAATGACTGTTGATGGTACTTATCTGAAAGATTTTCTGGCTTATCACGGGAATCATGTTGACTATTGGTTCTTAACCCATCCGCACCAGGATCATATTAACGCATTGACATGGATTCTTTCAAATCAGGGAGATTTAATAATTGATAATATATATGCTTCTTTTCCGCCATTGTCTTGGATTCAACAATACGAAGGGGGTTCTGCTCAAACTAGTGTGGATTTTTACGAGGCTTTGTCAAACGCGGGAAAAGAATATATTAAACTTAATACCGGTGACACTTTTGACATTGAGGGAATTCATATTGAAATTCTTTCTGACGTAAATCTTGATATTACTTATAACGCTCTAAATAATTCCAGCCTTATTATGACAGTTGCCGACCAAACTAAATCCGTTTTGTTTTTAAGCGACCTTGGTGTATTAGGCGGTAATAAGCAGTTTGGAATTATTAGTCATGAAAAATTAGAATCCGATTATGTTCAAATGGCGCATCACGGCCAGGAAGGAGTTGGTCAAGATTTTTACGAAGTTGTTCAGCCAAAATATTGTTTGTGGCCAACTCCACTTTGGTTGTGGAATAATGATAATGGTGGCGGATATGATTCGGGACCTTGGCTTACTTTAGTAGTACGCCAATGGATGGAAGATTTGAATGTTATATCGAATTATGTATCCGGCTTATCATCTTTGCCAATGAAGATATTCGAGGCTGATCGGTTAGACTTGACAAGTATTAATATTCTCAACCCGAGTTTTGAGCAAAATACTAATTATGCAAGCGGTTATGATTATAATTATTGCACAATCTCAAACTGGCCGACTCTTTTCGGTACACAAACCGGAGTAGCAAAAGGTACATTTGCCGATAATGGTCTTGTACCTGACCGTAATCAAGTTGCCTTTCTTCAACGTTATACTGCCATTCAACAAAGTATCTCAGGCCTTGATACAAATAAAAATTACTGGTTGCAACTTTGGTATAACAGTAGAGCGTGGTCAACAAATTGTAATATTGGTGTATATTATCCGGCTTATTCAAATATTTATCAGATCGCTGTACTTTCTAATGTAACAGCGGTGGGCGGATACAACCCGTATTATTTTGATAACGTAATTTTTCGGCCAACGGCAACTTCCGGAGAACTTGTTATAGCTAATCTTGAATTTCCCGGAGATCCTGACAGGTCAGCTCTTTTAGATGCCATCGTTCTTATTCAAAGAGATTCAAACGAAAATTTAATTAAAAATCCAAGCTTTGAAGCCAGTGGTAATAAAATGTATCTTAACGACTTGGGTTATATTTCTCAATTGGAAGAAATTGCAGGCTGGGAAAAAATAGGAGCGGATCCCGCTTGTTATTTGGGTGTAGGTTTTGCCGGAAATACTTTTAATGGCGATGCAATTATTCCAGACGGAAACCTTGCCGGGTTTATTAAATGTACCAGCGGCACAGGCGGAATAAAGCAAACAATTAATAATATGATTGATGGAGGAACGTATAGATTATCATACAATTACAACTCTCGGCCGGGATATCATACATCATTGCGTGTCACAATGGGCGGTAGTATGCTTCATGATGAAACAGCTATTTACAGTCAAGCAATGTATTATTCAACAAATTTCCAATTTATTGCATCCGGTAATTCAATGGATTTAGAATTTGAGAATTTTTCGGATGGTTCTGATAATACAATTTTAATAGATAATATTTCAATTAAATATATTATTCCTGAACCTGCGTTCATAGGATTTATACTTCTTGGTGCAT
>JAOZNZ010000621.1:0-361 GCA_029933535.1 bacterium
ACGCGCTGGTATAAGGACCGTTTTTAACATAAGCGGGATTTTTAACTTTTCCTCTCATGGATTTATTAATCGCAAGTTTTTTCTTCCCGGAAATCGAGTGCTGGCGGTTGACTGTCCAATTGTAATGCGCCGGATCGGTTTTCTCGGTGCTTCTGCCAACCCATTTGGACGGTTCGCTGTCAAGATACCCGTAATCAATTGTTCTCGATACAATCTGATTATATTCATTCTTGAGTGTCATACTTACAACTCCTCCTTTGGCAGGAAGACCCAAAATCATAATCCTGTTGGCCGGGTTCTTAAACATCCCTCCTGAAGGTTTAAAATGATCGGCATCCCACGCTCCTCCCGCTATGAATTT
>JAOZNZ010000621.1:371-2532 GCA_029933535.1 bacterium
GTCGGTTCCGTTTTCCTGAATTTCGTATCTTGAACCGGTAGCGGTAGCTATTCTTCCATTTCCGTCCCATCGTGTTGCTTCGAATATTTCCCCTTTAAACTGATCGGGTCGCCATTTTTCGCCTTCCAGTGTTAATTTTATTTCGTTACCTTTAGCCGTTGCATTTTTAATCTGATATTGAACTCCCCAGGAGTCAGCGGGTATTTCCCAAATCGGATTTTCCTGACTTGCATTAGCTCCCCAGGAAAAATTCGGCTCACCGCCCGCAAAAGCATTTTTAAATAATGGCAGATTATTTACAAGATAAAAATATCCGTTGCCGTCAATTACAGGATTAGAATCAGAATTCTTGCCATTTAGTTTGTAACCCATTCCATAATCAATTATTCCTATGTCATTCGCTATTGAACCACTATTGAAAGTAAGTTTCCAATTGCGAATTGAAATAGGTTTAGGGTTTATATTGATTAACTCAATAACTTCCGGACGAACAAATGTTATTGCCCAGTTATTACAAGCTTTTGACCAATCATCATAACCCGATTGAGTTTTAACATGCTTAACATCATTTCCACTGCGAACATATACTCCCATGCGTCCTGATTTGCTTGTTCTTTCCGGTTTAGCGTCTTTACCAATTCCTCCGTATTGCCATTTATGGTCTGTATGTTCGCGTTCATCAGAAGACAGTTCTTTATAAGGCGCGAAACCCATCTTCGGCATTTCGTCAGGTCTGTCTGCCGATGGCCAGTTGTTTATTACGGGCAGGTAATATATTTTTTTTTCTAATCCCTGAAAAATATAACCGTTATTTACTTCTGGCATGCACCCGCGAACATACCCATTATCTCTGTTGTCCCATGTACGAATCACACATCTGACAGTATTTGTAATATCTTTTTTAAAATCGTTTAATTTATTTTGCGTTGCAGCGTCAATATTAAATATTATTTCACCTTGTCCTGTGCTTGCGGTAATTTTACCTGTTTTATTATTAACATTTACATTAGAAACGTCTTTGTCATTATTTAACGCACCAAGAAGATCTTCTCTTGTATTCGCTATAACTATGTATCCATTCTTGAAAAAATTTTTCGGCCATGAAACTGAATCGTATGTAATTCCATTATTGCTTCTGCTTTTTGAACGGTAATTTCCTATATCTGTTCTTGCCTTACCGAATTTTTTATATTTATTTATCGCATTTGCATCCCAAAGATTTTTACCATTTTTATCTTTAGCAGGACCCAATAATTGCGCAGTAGCTTTTTCACTTTTTATGCTATTTATTTTTACATCCCAGGCAAACGTTCTATTCTCTTTATAATATACATCTGATTTGTCTATATTATATGGCTTTTTTCCCCAAGCTGCATTGTTTCCGCCAACAATACTGCTTTCCGCAAATACAAATTCGTCATCATCATAATTGCTGTCTGTACTGTTTTTTACCGTTCTGCCCTGTGTTCCATCATTTGCGAGCAACTCATTAAAACAAACCGCTTCCACTCCATAAGAACCGCCAATAGTTGAAAGAACATGGTTCTGGTCGCGGTAATCTACTATGTTGACGGCAAGTTGGTCAAGCGCTTTAGCGTTATTTTGAAACGGAACTAATTTATTGGCTTTTATGAGACGACGACGACATTGTCGCGCAGTAACCGCGTTTACATCCGCAGGCTGGTCGTTCGGCAATGTTGGCGAACCGGGATAATCTACAGAATAAAGCGTAGTGCGGCGGGGAAATACTTTGCATAATCTGCGTTGCTCTTTTGTCATGATTTTAGCATTGGCATTGAACAACGGTGTTGCAGCATCGACTATTGTTGTAAACACTCTGTCGTCACCTACCGGAAATTTGCTGTCGTATTCCTGCGGATCGTCTATACCTTCATCATGCTCATCAATTATTCCGTTCGCGTTATTGTCAATTCCATCAGACATCAGGAACACATTGTTTTTGTCATCATCACCACGCATTCCCGGCAGTTTGTTCGGGCCGTAACGATACTCTAATATTTTCTTTGTGTATTTCGGCGGCATGCCAAGCGCATGCGGAAGTGAAATTTCACTTGTGCTCCATCCGCTGCCTTTCGATTTGCCTAACAGTGCGGCAGTATTAATATTTACTTTGGCGGCTTCATCTTCAACTATTATTTCG
>JAOZNZ010000085.1:0-8491 GCA_029933535.1 bacterium
GGAGATTATACTTTAAAAATAATGAGTGAGCAAGCTAATCTGAAGAAGTGAGGATTGTAAGAATCGCTTGCCACACTTAATGAAACCAGGGATATAAAGCCCAAAACGTTATTTGAATTAAACAAGTTTTATGAGTTGATGGAGGATGCCCGTAAAAGATTAAAAAGAGAATCTATAGCAATGGTTGCCAGGAATTTATGGGCGGAAATTGAATATCAAAAGGAACTTGAAACAACATTCAGTGATCCAAAAAAGATAGCTGAAAGAATGGCGAATATCGATGCATTGATAGATGGTATTCAATACTATGAAAGCCGTGACAGGAAACCTACACTTGAAGGTTATCTCCGGCAGGTTTCATTAATGGAAGAAGATGATGACGAAGAATTTCAGAAAGGGAAAGTTGTTGTAATGACAATACATTCCGCTAAGGGTCTTGAATTTAGAAATGTATTTTTTGTAGGAGTTGAACAGGGGATTATTCCTCATACTAAATCACTCGAAACTTCTTATGGAGAAGCTGAAGAACGGAGGCTGTTTTATGTCGCGGTAACACGTGCCAAACAAGAACTAACAATCAGCTACAGTAAAATGCGAACGAAATTTGGTCAGCGGATAGAACGTTTACCATCGATGTATATAAATGAAATACCTGATAATCTTCTGGAGCCGACTGATGGGATTTATCAGGAGGCAGCCGATGAAGAAGTTGCAGAAGATTTATTGAGTCGATTTGGCGCGATGTTTTCGGATTCCTGACAGTTCGTCAGGAATTAGTTTAAAGTTTAAGGTTTAAAGTTTAAGGTCAAATAAATATTGAGTGTTTGAGTTTTAGGCCAAAGCTCTAAAGGCCATAACACACCCCGTCGCTTCGCGCACCCCTTCCCGACGCTGTAGGCCGGGACATTCTGCTCAAGAGGGGAATTAAGAATTAGTATGCAGTGTGCAGTAGGGGCATCCCTATGTGGTTGCCCTAATCCAGTATCCACCGTCAAACGTCAAACGTCAAATTTCAAATTTCAAATTTCATCTTTGAATTCCACGTTCGCTTTCTGCTACAAAATCCGCAATGTTGAGCGCTTCGGCACAACTAGCAAGTTCGGCGCGTATTTTTTCCACAGCATCTTTAGCTTTTAATTGTTTTCTGAAAACGAGGCTGTAAGATTTTTTAACATCACTCAAAGTTTCCGAATCAATACCAAGTCGTTTCAAGCGAATGAGATTCAATCCACACGTCCTTGCGGGATTACCTTCTACAATTGTGTATGGAACAACATCCTGATTTATTTTTGTGCAAGCGCCAACCATTGCCATTTTGCCGATTTTACAGAATTGGTGAATTCCTCCCATTCCGCCTATGACAACGTAATCTTCAATGATAATATGTCCTGCGAGAGTTGCGAGATTGGACATAATAATATGGTTACCGAGAACACAGTTATGAGCGATATGGCAGTAAGCCATAATGTGGTTATTGTTACCGACAATAGTTTTGCCCCCATTTTCAGTAGCGGTATTTATTGTAACAAATTCCCTTATTGTATTATCGTTTCCAATTTCGAGATATGTATGTCCGCCTTTAAATTTCAGGTCTTGAGTTTTTTGACCAATGGAAGCAAAAGGGAATATCTCACAACGTTCGCCAATAGAAGTTCTGCCTTCAACAACAACGTGTGACTTTAAAATTGTATCATTGCCGATTGTAACGTCAGGACCTATAACCGAATAAGCGCCTATACTTACATTGTTTCCGATTTCCGCTTTGGAGTCAATAACTGCAGTTGGATGAATATTAGCCATAATTAATCGTTTTTAGGTGGATCTGCAATTACAAATGTCAGAATTGCTTCGGTAACAACTGTATCCCCGACTTTTACAACAGCTTTAGCTTTGCCAGAAGATTCGCGCATACGCAACGCGTCAATTCGAATATGAATCTGGTCGCCCGGTACAACCGGTTTGCGAAATTTCACTTTATCGATGCTCATAAAGAAAGGTATTTTACCTTTACAGCCCGGATTTCCCATTACTAAAATTGCAGCTGCCTGAGCGGTAGCTTCAACAATTAAGACACCCGGCATAATCGGAGCGTTCGGGAAATGGCCTTTAAAGAACGGTTCGTTAACCGTCACGTTTTTAATTGCCTCAACGAATGTTTCGCAATCTGTTTTGATTACTCTGTCAATCAGTAAAAAAGGAGGACGATGAGGAATGATCTCCATTATTTGATTTACGTCATATGATAATATTTTTGCTTCTTTATTCATTCTTTAATTCCTTGTTTTGTTATAGAATTATCTATTGCTTGCGCAAGTTTAAAATTAAAAGTATGCCCTGAACGGATTGCAACAACATGCGCGCGCAACCGTTTTCCGACCAGAGATAAATCGCCGATTATATCCATGATTTTGTGTCTGACAAATTCATCTTTATATCGAAGACCTTCCTTGGAAAGAATTGCCTGGTCGGTTACGACGATTGCGTTGTCTAAGCTTCCTCCTTTTATCAGGCCATTTTTAAAAAGTTGTTCAAGTTCATCGTACATTGCAAAAGTTCTTGCGGGACCTATTTCATTTATAAATGTATCACGGTCAATAATGAAACTATGAAATTGAGTTCCTACTACAGGATGTTTGTAATTCATTGTGTAGGATATTTTATATTCATCGGATGGAAGAATACAAAGGGTCATTCCGTCTGCGTCAACAGCTATCGGCGCGGCAATTTCAATATAATCAGAGTCTGCATTCTGTTCAACACGCCCTGCAGAATTTATTACTTCAATAAACTGCTTTCCGGAACCATCGGTTAGCGGTGTTTCCGGCGCGTCAACTTCAATTATAACATTATCAATTTCAAGACATTGTAGTGTGGCGAGAATATGTTCAACAGTCTGAACATACGCATTGCCGATTCCGATAGTTGTACTTCGCTGTGTATTTACAACAGAGGTTATAAGTGCGGGAATTTCAGGTTTGCCCGGTAGGTCAATTCGTCTAAAAACTACACCGGAATTTTTTTCGGCAGGTAGAAATCGTAAAGTTGTAAGTTCACCGGAATGTAGGCCGATTCCGCTAAGTTTCACCGATTTATCAATTGTAGCCTGTTTATACATATTTATTTTTTTCACCGGTAAGTTCATTAAGACGCTTTTCAAGTTCTTTAATTTTTTTCAGAGCATCGGAGATTAAATGTCTTTGAGCCCAACGACGTTTAACTTCCATGTGTGGTTTTGCCGGTGTGTCCATATAGAAGCCCGGTTTATTAATATCGGTTGGAACTCCTACCTGTGCGCCGAAAATAACATCGTCGCACACTTTGACATGTGTACTAATGCCTGCCTGACCTGCAAGAACCATTCGTTTACCTAATTTTGCAGAACCAGCGATACCTGATTGTCCGCATAAGATAGAATCTTCACCAACTTCAACATTATGACCTACATGAACGATATTATCAATTTTTGTACCGCGATGAATTATTGTATTATCGAATCTTGCGCGATCGACAGTAGAATTCCCACCGATTTCAACATCATCTTCAATAATAACTCCACCGATTTGGGGAATTTTAACATATTTATTATCAACTTTATCATAACCGAAACCATCAGCGCCGATTACAACACCCGGATGTATAATAACATTGTTGCCAATTGTAATTCTTTCACGAATTGTAACGCGGGGATATAATTTTACATTGTCCCCGATAGTGGTGTAGTGGCCGATGTATGAAAGTGCCCCAATCACGCAGTTATTTCCTACAGTAACGCCCGGTTCAATTACAACATAAGCCTGCACGGAAACATTATTGCCGAGGATAGCGTCATCAGCAATAATTGCTGTAGGATGAATACCGGGAGGGAATTCAATTGGTGGAGGAGCTAAAGCATCTGCTAAGATTTTAAAAGCTTTACGCGGATCTTTCACGCGTATTTGCGGGATATCGGTTTCGCATTCTATATCTGCTCTTATAAGGACAGCAGAAGCTTTAGTTTTTTTCAAAGCGGAAATATATTTCGGTTCAATAATAAAAGTCAGATGACCTTCTTCTGCTTCATTTATACCGCTGATAGTTTTTATATTTACAGAACCGTCACCGATAAGTTCTGATTCAAGTAATTTTGCTATTTCTGATAAAGGTATATCCACGATAATAGTTAATAGTTAATAGTTAATAGTTAATAGTTTGTAATCGCTAATCCTGACACTAAAAATCAAAAATCACTTGATTCTTTTTGGCAGGGGCATTTTTTTGCGAAGTTTTTGCTTTTCCTCTTCGTAATCTTTGTTTAATGATTCTATTACTTTATCTGTTAAATCTGTTACTTGTGTCCGGTCAAGATAAAGTATCGGTTTTAAATCAAAAACAATTGTCATGTTTTTATCACGACTTATCATTTCTATGCTGCGCTTGATTTTATTAGCGATTCTTTTTAAATCAACACTCTGTCGTTCAAGCACTTCTTCTTTCGTTTGCTGCTGAAAAGAAGCAAGATCTTCCTGTTTCCTGCGATATTCAATAATCAATGTTTTTCTGTTTTCTTCTGACAACTCTGATATTTCATTTGCAAGTTTTTTTAACTCGTCAAGTTTTTGTTGCCCTTCTTCTTCTTTTAACTCAATTTTATATCTCGCTTCACGGTCTATCTCCTTATATTCAATAGAGGCAAGCATAATCCTTTCGGTGTCAGCGTAGCCTATACGCAACGTTGTAGTATCTGCTGCTGTTATAGTAGAAGATACAAAAAATATAACTGCGGCCAATAATAAAAATGTATTTTTTCTCATAATTGTTTTTTCGGGTGTTCGATTATTTATATATTTAGTGTCTGAACGAAATGAGTTTTTTGTTCATTCACAATATTAACATTAGATTT
This sequence comes from bacterium, assembly GCA_029933535.1. Taxonomy (GTDB): domain Bacteria; phylum Auribacterota; class UBA3054; order UBA3054; family B51-G9; genus B51-G9. The sequence continues at coordinate 4,880 of JAOZNZ010000085.1, forward strand.
TAACAAAATGGACTGTATCTTGTCAATAGCTTTTGTTAGACTTTTGTTAAAAAATGTTTGAGTTTGTCTATCGCGCGGTCAGCCTTTTTTTTAGTTTCCGGAGTTAATTCTTCACCCATATCAAAATTATAACCCGGCACGGAAATTAGTGTTCCGGGAGGATTTTTGTTATAAAGCTGATTTACAAGAGCGATAAGATCCGAAGGAGTGAAAACATGGGTAGTAAAGCCGTTTGTTTTTTTTGCCTCAATTTTATTTATTACTATTTCAGGACTGTATTCAGTTATGTGCGCATCGAGAAAGAAAACTGATTCAGACAAAGAAATGTCTTCCGTCATATCAATATCGAGTTGATAAGCGGTAATTATTGTGATTTCATCGATTTTTTCCTCATCCGCCCATTTTTGAATTTTATCTGCAATATAGTGGCCTACACCATCATCGTTTCGATATGGATTTCCGTATGCGATTATCAGTTTTGTTTTAGTGTTATTTTTATTCATAGGGAGTATTATACCAAAAATGCCTGTTTTATTGAACAACTATTGCTAAAACATAAAATTTGATATAATGTTAATGGTTTATCACTTTTGTTCAGGCACTATTTAGTTATAACCATATACAAATTCTGAAATTATGAAATCAAATGACTTGATTCCTTTTATTTGCTATGGAGCAGGAGGACATGCGGCAGTAGTTGAATCAGCGATTATTCAAGGCGGTGAATATTATATGGTCGGCGTAGCTGACGATAATATTGCTCAGGGAACAAGACTTATCCATGCTGAAGTGCTTGGTGGGAAAGACGAACTTGCTAAATTTTTGAACAATGGTATTTTCAAAATGCATGTTGCAGTTGGTAATAATTGCACTCGTCATAAAATTATCGATGAAATGAAAAAAATGGGGTTTGAAATTATTACAATTAAACATCCTTCAGCAATTGTTGAAGTAAAAGCTGAAATTAATTCAGGTTGCTTCCTCTCGACACAATCTGTTGTAGGTGCTCGCGCGAAAATAGGGCATGGCTGTATTGTTAATACTTCGGCTGTTGTTGAACATGACTGTGTTCTTGGTGATTGTGTTCATATTTGTCCGGGAGCGCATCTTGCCGGTGATGTTGAAGTTGGAGAAATGACAATGGTTGGCACCGGTGCGGCAGTTATTCCCGGGATTACAATTGGTAAAAACTGTACAATTGGAGCGGGAGCGGTAGTTATAAAAGATGTAAAAAGCAATGCTACAGTTGTAGGAAACCCCGGTCGTGTAGTTTAGCATCTAACCGAAAAGGGAAAAATGTCCCGCCGACCTTGTGTCGGTGGACATAAAAATTGTGAAAAGGCCATTGTGAATACTGAACAATCAGGCATATGCATAGTTTTTTCCGCGACCAAAAATCCTTTGTATTGTCGCGGAGGAATTTTGGCAAAAACATAGTTTTTTTCAATTTTTCTTACCACCGGTACAAGACCGGTGGGATAATTAAGTTGACTGCTGGATTTAATCGACAATTATTGTCGAATTAATTTTTTCGAGTGACATCTAATTAAACAAGATAATAGTAAGGTAGTGAATAAGAAACATATAAAACAATCCGGAGTAGTACCTTATTATATTGATAAAGGCATAAAAAAAATTGTTCTTGTCACGGCAAAAAATTCAAATAAAAACTGGATCGTTCCTAAAGGACATATCGAAAAAGGGATGTCACCTCAACTGTCAGCCGCTAAAGAAGCTTTTGAAGAAGCCGGTATTAAAGGTGAAGTGGATTCGAAAGTCATTGGTACTCTTTGTTATTCAAAAAAAAGTAAGAAATGCAAGGTTGATTTTTTTCCGTTTAAAGTTTTGGAAATTCTTGACAACTGGCCGGAAAAAGGTTTACGTGAAAGAATTATTGTTCAGGAAAGCTACGTGAAAAAATTGGTTTTTGACGAAAAATTATTGAAAATTATTGAAAAAATATGCCCAAAGAAATAGAAAGAAAATATCTTCTGGCTGATAACTCATGGAAAAATTTCGCTGTTGGAAGTGCAGCGTTCAGACAAGGTTATATTGCTAAATCAAATGACTGTCTTGTTCGAATTAGAATTTCTGACAAAGAAGCCTGGATAACTGTTAAAGGCAAACAAGTCAGCTTTACGCGTTCGGAATTTGAATATCAAATACCTATTATTGACGCAGAAGAATTACTTAAAGAATTTTCATTCGGAAATCAAATTGTAAAAACAAGATCCTTTCTTGTATATCAGGAAATTAAATGGATCGTTGACGTGTTCGAAGGGGAAAATTCCGGATTGATAATCGCGGAAATAGAACTTGAAAGCGAAATATCAGATTTTGATTTACCGCCATGGGTCGGGGAAGATGTTACGACTGATTTCCGGTACACGAATTCGAATCTTGCTGAACATCCATACAACGAATGGAAATAATCTAATAACTAAATTTATGAAAAAAAGTATTGTTTCAATTGTTAAAGTTCCGGATTATAATCCGGAAAAAGTTAAATCGGGAATATCAAAATCTCTCGAGCATCTCGGCGGAATGAGCGCGTTTGTAAAACCGGGACAGAAAGTTTTGCTGAAACCTAATATTCTTTTAGGACTTTCGCCCGATAAAGCCGCAACAACTCACCCGGCGGTTATTGCAGCGGTGGCTGAACTTGTAAAAGAAGCCGGTGGAATAGTTTTTCTTGGAGACAGTCCCGGTATCGGCAGTTTTGAATCAGCGATGAAACCAACAGGCATTGGAAAAGTAGTGGAAGAACTTGGAATTGAGCTTGCCGATTTTTCTAATGAACAATATTTTGAATGTGAAGAAAATGTTATTGGTAAACATATTAATCTTGCCAAAGCCGTAGCTGATGCTGATGTAATTATCAGTATCCCAAAATTAAAAACGCATGTTCAAATGACAATGACTTGCGCTGTGAAAAATCAGTATGGATTCGTTGTTGGTATGAAAAAAGGCGAATACCATTTTCGCCTGGAAAATAGAAACGCTCTTGCTGATTTAATGATTGATATTAATAGAATAACAAAACCGGCTCTCGCAATTTGTGACGCTGTTGAAGCAATGGAAGGCGAAGGGCCAAGCGGAGGAACACCGAGATACCTCGGCATAATTCTCGCTTCAGCCGATTTTCCGGCTCTTGATGTTGTCGCTTGTGAAATTATTGATTTAAACCCAAATGATATTCCGATTATTCAGGCATGCAAACGTCAGAATTTCGGTACAACTTCTTTGGATGAAATTGAAATTGCAGGGGAATCGACAGAATCTGTTAAAGTAACTGATTTTAAACAAATAGAAAATTTACAGAGCGTAATGCGTATTCTGCCAATGCCGCAGTTTTTACTTAAAATCATCCGCAGGCATTGGGCTTCCCGTCCAAGAATTAATAAAGATAAGTGTGTAAAATGCTATAAATGTCGTGATGGTTGTCCGGTTTCACCATCTGCTATTGAGCCTGATCGATCGATTGGCAAAGAAGTAGATGACAAAACTTGTATTCGCTGTTACTGTTGCCACGAGTTTTGCATAGCCAAGGCGATAGATTTGAAGAAGCCTTGGTTTGACCGGGTGTTTAGGGTTACGAAAGTGATGAATTTT
>JAOZNZ010000085.1:8591-9795 GCA_029933535.1 bacterium
CTTGCCGCTTCGCCTGAAGAGATAGATTGTCTTGCCATTTCAATTCCTGATTTAATAGAATCAGCTTTTCCTGAAAGGTAAATTACCGCGCCGGCATTTAGTAATACAATGTCCGTTTTTGGCCCTTCAGCTCCATTTAAAATTTTAAGAATAATTTCTGCGTTTTCTTCCGGAGTGCCACCTTTCAGTGATTCAACCGGTGCGTTTTTAATACCGAAATCTTCGGGTGAGATTTGATATGTAGTAATTTCATTATTTTTCAGTTCAGCAACATCAGTAGGAGAGGAAAGTGATATCTCATCCATTCCGTCGTGACCGCTGACAATCATAGCTCTTTTTGCGCCAAGCTTTTTAAGTACTGCAGCGACTTTTTTAATGTCGGCTTCGCGAAAAACTCCCATTAACTGAATCCCCGAGCCGGCCGGATTAGTCATTGGACCGATAAGATTAAAAACAGTACGAATACCGATTTCTTTTCTTGCGGAACCGGCGTGTTTTAAAGCCGGATGATGTGAACGCGCGAAGAGAAAAGCGATACCGATTTCATTTAAAGCGCGAAGTTCAATTTCGGTGGTCGCGTTCAAATTTATGCCGAAAAATTCTAATACATCTGCTGAACCGGATTTGCTTGAAGCCGAGCGATTGCCATGCTTTGCGATAGTTACCCCGGCTCCCGCGGCAACAATAGCAGCCGCAGTGGAAATGTTGAAAGTGTTAAGTTTGTCTCCGCCGGTGCCGCAGGTGTCTACCGCGTTTGGAAATAATTGCGGCAGACGTACAGCGCCGTTTTTCATTGCGGTAACAAAGCCTGATATTTCATTTTCTGTTTCACCTTTAATTCTTAATGCCACGGCGACAGCTGCGATTTGAGTTGGCAGAAGGTTACCGTTCATAATATTTTCCATTGCTGATTTAGCATCATCAAAGGAAAGATTTTCTTTGCTGACGATTTTGTTTAATATTTCAGGAAAGTTCATGTTATTATTATAAGGTCAAAAGTTAAAGGTCTTACTGTTCAGAATTTCATAAGATTTATCAACATCGATAAATATCTGTTTTTTTAATTTTTCCATAGAATCAAATTTAATGTCTTCGCGCAAATACTCAACCGGACGAACGGTTAACCATTTTCCATAAAGATCGTCCGAAAAGCCCATAATATAGACTTCACAAACCAGGTCGGAAGAATTCCGGTCAAAAGTAG
>JAOZNZ010000003.1 GCA_029933535.1 bacterium
GGTTATTCATATCAAGTTCAACGATTTCATTTTGTTGTAAATTTTTCAGAGAGGATTTAACACGTAAATAATTTTCTGAAAATCCTTCCCAATAGCCTTTATTATTATGCTCAATTAAAACATTAAGTTTTTTATTTACGAATTTCTGACGACATTTTTTTGCCGCTGCATCTGCACATTTAGTCAGCCTTTTTTCCCTTTTTTTAATTTCAGACGGCTGAATAAATAAATTTTTCATCTTTGCAGCTGCCGTGCCTTCGCGAGGGGAGTACTGAAAAATATGTACTTTTGCAAAAGGTATTTTTTCAACCATTTGAATCGTTTTTTCAAAATCCTCCTCTTCTTCTCCCGGCATTCCAACAATAGCATCTGTAGTAACCACAGCGTTATGAACAATTGATAAAAACCTGTCTGCAGCTTTTTCAACATCTGCCGCGAAAATTTTTCTGTTCATTAATTTTAATACTTTATCGCTGCCGCTTTGCAGGGGAATATGAATGTGAGGCATCAATGTTTCGCTTTCCGCGAAAATTTTGCAAAGATTTTCTGTTATAGCTATAGCTTCAACTGAACTCAATCGAATACGCGGAACAATATTTAAATCGCTTATTTTTTTTAAAATATCAGGAAGAAAATCAGATTTATAATTATATGCCGCAATATTAATTCCGGTAACAACTACCTCTTTTACATCATTTTCCGCAAGTATTTTCAGTTCATCAATAATCGTATCTAAAGAAACACTTCGTGCTCTGCCGCGTGCGTAAGGAATTTTACAATACGCGCAAAAGCGATTACAACCGTCTTGAATTTTTATAAAAGCGCGTGTTCTATCTGTTGGGAGGTAGAGATTATTATAAACATCCGGGTTATATTTTTTTTCAATAAGCAGCGAGCTTTCTTTTAAAAAACTTTCAATTTCTGAAAAAATTTTTTCCGGGTTATCTGATTCGATTACTAAATCAATTTCAGGAATTTTTCTTAAGCTTTCCGCATCTGTTCTTGCATAGCAACCTGAAACGAATATTACTGCCTTCCGGTTATTTTTTTTAAATTTTCTGACAAATTTTCTTGCTGTAGCATCGGCTTGAGAAGTAACCGTGCAAGAGTTTAAAATGCAAATATCGACCAAACGCGGGTCAGAGACCCGCGTCCAGTCGTGCTTTTCAGCTACAGCGGCTATCTTTTCGCTGTCACACCAGTTTACTTTACATCCAAGTGTATGAATGTAAAAAGAATTCTTTATATTTTTTTTTTTGGCTGACATAAATTATAGTGTTCAAGGTGTCAGGTGTCAGGTTTTAACTAATAACCATTAACTATTAATTATTAAATATTAACTATTTCACGGAATTAATTAAAATTTCTGCTACTTCCGGTCGAGTAAATTCTTCAGTCAAAGGTTCTCCTTTATTTAACATTTCAAAAATCTGAGTGTCAGTGTAATAAATATGTTCTTCTATACTATGGGAACATGTTTTTTGCGAAACTATACTTCCACATTTCTTACAATATACCATGTTTTCAAATAAAAGAGGGGTTATTTCCATCTCGTGCAACCCGAATTCTTTGAAAATTTCCTGGGCATCGTATGTTCCGTAATAATTTTTTACTCCTGCGTGATCTCTGCCTACAATAAAATGTGTGCAACCATAATTTTTATGGACAATAGCATGAAAAACCGCCTCTCTTGGCCCGGCATATTTAACAGCGGAAGGAAAAACTGAAAGAACGACTCTGTTTTCGGGGTAGTAATTTTCTATTAAAGCATTATAGCTTTTCATACGAACATCAGCGGGAACGTTATTTTCTTCTGTTTCACATACTAACGGATGAATAAGCAAGCCGTCACAAATTTCCAAAGCGCATTTTTGAATATATTCATGAGTTCTGTGAATAGGTCTTTTGGTTTGAAAAGCAACGATTTTTGACCATCCACGCTGTTCAAATTCGTGTCTTGTTTCCAGAGGTGTTAGTCGATATTCATTAAATTGGCTGCGTTGTGGAGTATTAATCACATCGATATCGCCACCGAGTAATACGTCTCCTCGTTTATTCATTAAGTAATCAACACCAGGATGATCAGTGTTTTTCGTTTTATAAACAAAAGCGGCTTCTCTTTCTTTATTAACAATATATTTTTCCTGAAGGTGAAGAATGGCAATTAAATTTTCTTTTTCATCTTTCAAAGCAATTTGAGCGCCAACATCAAATTCATCAGCCTGATCCGGTGATACACCAAGAACAATCGGAAGTGACCAGGGCAACCCGGAAGTTAATCTCATATGTTCAATAACATGATTATAATCATCACGACACATAAAACCTTCAATAGGACTCATAGCTCCGCAAGCTATCATATCGATATCAGAAAGTATTGAATTATCAACAATAACGCTTGGAAGTTCTTTAGATTTTTTTATCCAAAAGTCTCTTTTTTCTCTTGTAAGAGTACAATTTACGAGTTCCCCGCCGTGTGGCGCAATTTGATTGTGCATTTTTTTTGCTCCTTTTTTGAATTTATTTATTTTTGTTCTTCTCTATAATGACATCCTTTACTACGGGCATTGCGAATTGCACCATATAAAACGGCTCTTGCTGTTTGTAATCCGTTTCTTAATCCTATGATTTCATCGCTCATTGCAACCCGTCGATAAAAAGTTTCTACTTCTGTTTGTAATTCACGTAAAATTCTCTGTGCTCGTCGTAATCTTCTTTCGCCCCGAATTAAGCCCACATAATTCCACATAGTGTGTCTAATAATCATCCAATCCTGATTTAACAAACTAATATCTACTTCTTCATTTTTTTCAATCCATGGTGCGATTTTGGGAAAGAAAAATTTTCTTTTTTCACTTACTTTCTTTACTATATCTTTTCCTGTCCATATACCCCAGACAAGTGCTTCAAGTAAAGATGTACTGGCAAGTCTGTTTGCTCCATGAACTCCTGTACAACTAACTTCACCAACCGCACGCAATCTCGGAACGGAAGTTTGGCCTAATTTATCAACCATTACTCCTCCGCAGGCATAATGAGCTGCCGGAACGATAGGAATTGGCATTTTAGTAATATCGATTTTATGTTCAAGACATTTTTTATAAATTGTAGGAAATCTCTTTTTCAGCCATTCGGCAGGTTTATGTGAAATATCAAGATAAACAAATGACTGGTGATTTTTTTGCATTTCATTATGAATTGCCCTTGAAACAATATCCCGTGGTGCTAGTGAACCGAGTTTATGATATTTTTTAGCAAATTTTTCTCCATCAGCATTTATTAAAATTCCTCCTTCGCCTCTTAAAGATTCCGTAATTAAAAAATTATCGGCATCTGTGCCATAAAGAGTTGTAGGATGAAATTGTACAAATTCCATATTCGCAATTCGCGCACTTGCGCGTAAAGCCATAGCGAAGCCGTCTCCTCTTGATCCTGCACCATTTGTTGTATGAAGGTAAACTTGTCCCAATCCGCCTGTAGCGAGGACTGTTTCTTTTGCGAGAATTTTAATTGTTTTATGAGGAGTTTGTTTTAAAACATAAGCTCCAACACAAGTAATAGGACGATATGTATCAGCAAAATTTAAAGAATGATGACTTGTTGTTATTAAATCTATAGCTGTTGTCTTTGTAAAAACAGTTATATTTTTATGCTTCCTTATTTGTTTCCAAAGCGCTTCAGCTATACTTTTACCCGTGCTGTCAGAACAGTGAATAATTCTTTCTACACTATGCCCGCCTTCCCTGGTTAAGTCAAATTTACCTTTTTTATTTTTATCAAATAATACACCGACTCTATCAATCAAAAAACTTTTTACAAGTTTTGGTCCTTCTTTTACAAGATGTCTTACCGCTTCAGGATTACATATTCCGTCTCCTGCGCTTTCAATATCATTAACTAAAGATTTCTGCGAATCTTTAATTCCTTTATAAATAATTCCGCCCTGTGCACGTGTAGTTGAAGATTTTTCAACATCTTTACCACTTGTCAATATTATTACTTTACAACCACTGTCAGCAGCGGTTATTGCGGTAGTGCATCCACCAATACCGGTACCAATAATTAAAATATCTGTTTTAAAAGTTGTTTTCATCATACAAAAATTATTATACAATATAGTGAAATAATCGTCAAGTAAGTAAAAAAAGTATGTATTTATTGTATAAAAATTGAAAAAATTCATTATAAATTACTTTTCGTTTTTTTAAAATCAATATATTGTAGTTAAAGTATAGTATTATACATTATAAATGATAAAGTTTTTTAATAATTACCCTTTTATGAAACACACTTTACAAATGATTTTTTTTTAGTTATACTATTCACGCTATCTGCATTTTTGCTGATGCGGTTTGGAATTTAGACTTAAGATTATAATATTGTGAATAACTTTAATTTTTTTGTTTTTTAAGTTGTGGGGACACTTAAATAAATCTGTGATTCAATCACCAAAAAAATTGTTATAAGTTACTTTAAATAGCTACTTTAAGTTCAGAATAGGTTTACTTATTTATATTACTATTATTGTATATTCGGTATTTAAATTTATTGTGGATAACTTGTGCATAACTTGAGGAAAACTGTGACTGATTTTGAAATATTATGGGGTGATGTGCTTAGTGTGGTAAAATCGTCAACCAATGAAGCGATTTTTCAATCCTTTTTTTCTGTTGTTCATCCTTTATTGTATAAGGATAACAAATTCATTATAAAAGTTGATTCTCCACTCGTTGCGGATTGGATTAAACAAAAATATTTTTCTATAATAGAAAAATCGTTATCTAAATCTTTAGGTACAAATGTTCAACTTGTTATACAATGCGAAGGCATTCAGGAAAATATTATCGCTCCTGTTACCAAAATTTCTAGAAAAAAGAAAAAAATTAATATTACTAATTTAAATTCTAATTTTCTTTTTAATAACTTTATTGTTGGTAATTCTAATCAAATGGCCCATGCAGCCTCTTATGCAAGCGGACAAAATCCTGGTCATGCATATAATCCTTTATTTATTTATGGTGGAGTTGGACTTGGTAAAACACATCTTATGCAGGCGATTGGCCACGCTGCAATTGCAAAAAACAAGGATTTAAATGTTCTTTACATTTCTTCTGAAAAATTTTTAAATCAATATATTGATGCTCTTCAAACCAAAAGTTTATCAAAATTCAGAGAATATTATCGTTCAAATGTGGATATACTTCTTGTAGATGACATTCAATTCTTATCGAAAAAAGAGCGAACTCAAGAAGAATTTTTTCACACATTTAATGCATTACATAATGAAGGTAAACAAATTGTAATGACAAGTGATAAATCTCCACATGAACTTAAAGGTATTGAAAATAGACTCGTTAATCGTTTTGAATGGGGAATGGTAGTTGATATTCAATCACCTGATTTTGAAACGCGAGTTGCTATTATTCATAAAAAATTGGAACAATACGGTCAAAATTTTGATGAGGATATCTGCTTCTATCTCGCAAATAAAGTTAGAAATGATGTAAGAAAAATTGAAGGAGCTATAATAAAATTACTTGGTTATGCATCTATACAAAACGAGCCTGTTAATCTTGAAATGGCAAAAGAGTGTCTAAAAGACTATGTATCTTCTCATACTGTTACATTAGATTTAATACAAAAATCTGTCGGAGAATTTTTTGATCTTAGAATAACCGACCTGAAATCAAGCAGAAGACCTAAATCTATATCTTATCCAAGACAACTTGCAATGTATTTGTGTCGGAATATGACTAATAGTTCTTTAACTGAAATTGCACAATCTTTTGGTGGTAAAGATCATACTACAGTTTTGTATGCATGTCGAAAAATTGAAAGTCAAAAAAGCGAAGATGAAATAATAAGACAACAACTTTTAACACTTGAAAAAAACATAATAGGGAGTGTAAAAATGATGTGAATAAACTTGTGAAAAGTAATGTGAAAAAAATGTGAAATTAAAATTTTAGATATTTATACACAAAAAAATAATCTTTTATACAAATTATCACAACTTTTTCACAGGATAAGTAACCATTATAACGCTTTATTCACATATTACACATCCTATATTACTACTAATATATTTTAAAATAATTTAATATATAGTATAATTATATATAGAATTGTGAATTATTAATTAACTTGTAGGAGATTTAATAGAATGAAAATAGAATGCCAAACCGCTCTTTTAAGAAACGCTGTTCAACTTTTGCAGCCGGTATGCCCTCTTAGAACAACTATGCCTATACTTTCAAATTTGTTAGTAAAAGCTTCAGCCGGCCAAATAGAATTAGTAGCAACTGATCTTGATCTTACTGTAAAAACTAAAATTCCGGCAGATGTTATTGAGGAAGGTGAAACTACAATTCCTGTCCGATTTTTTCTTGACGCGCTTCGTAAAATGAATTCGGATACTATTGAGCTTTCAGTTGATGAAGCTAATGTATCAACAATTCGTTCCGGAAATAAGGTAAAATGCAGCTTACGTGGAATGGATCCAAGTAATTTTGCTAATTTTCCTGTAGTTGAAACTGATATTTCAATTGAACTTCCTACAAAAGATCTTGCAACTATGCTTAAATACACAAGCTATGCAGTTTCAAGAGATGAATCAAAATCTATGCTTAATGGTGTTTGTTTTAATTTCAGTGATGATCTTGATGTTGTCGCAACAGATGGAAAACGTCTTGCGAAATATGTTTGTGTTGGAGTGAAACAAGAAAAAGCCATGCAGGTAATAGTTCCTTCAAAATCAATTTCTGTAATTCATCAGATTTTAAATACTGAAGGAACAGCTGAAATAAAATATACATCTAATCTTATGCAAATAAGCACTTTGAACAGTGTTCTTGTTACAAGACTTGTTGATGAACATTATCCAAATTATAATCAGGTTATTCCAAAAAGTTGTCAGGCAATTATTAAAGTTAATAGATTAACATTTCTTAACGCGATAAATCTGGCAACTGTTGTAACGGAAAAAAGTAAACAAGCTGTTGTAAGATTAAATTTTGAAGATAATAAACTCTCTGTTAACGCAAATACAGCTGAAATAGGTGAAGTAAATGATGTTCTTGAAGTTAAATATGATGGCGAACAGGTCGATTTAGCAGTTAATCCGACTTATCTTACCGATGTATGTCAAAATGTTGAATCAGAAGAAATTACAATCGAAATTACTGGCAGCGGCAGCCCTCTTGTTATTCGTTCCGGTGAAAACTTTCTTTGTATTATAATGCCGATGAGAGTTTGAAGGTTTGAAGGTTGAAAGGTTGAAAGGTTGAAAGGTGCGAGTATCTTATTTCGACATTTTAATCCGGCGTTCAACTTAATTATCCCACCGACACAGGGTCGGCGGGACATTTACCTTTTCGAGCAATCCCTAATTCATTGCCCGTTTATATTTTTAAACGGGTAATTTTATTTTTTAAAATTTATTAATTAACTTAGTGTCTTGGTGTCTTAGTATCATTATTTAGAATTATGAAAAAAAAATCTTCTTTTAAATCTATTGGATCAGTTATTGAAGAAATAATTGAACATATTAAACCTCCGGCTGATTTATGGCTTGATGATGTTAAAGATAATTGGGTGAAAATTGTTGGACCTGAAGTAGCTAAAAATACAAAAGTTGAACGTATTGAAGAATCAGTACTTTTAGTTAGTGTATCATCTCATATTTGGAAAAATGAATTAAGAGGCGGGCTCGGAAGAATAATTTTAAAAAGAATTCAAAATGAAATTACAGATAAAATTAAAAGAATTCGCTGGCAGTAGGAGGAAAAAACTGGAATATTGGATTAATGGAATGATGGATTAATGGAGTGATGGAGTAATGGAGTGATGGAGTAAGCTACGTTTTTGGCCCACGCCGTGACTTGCATATGTCGGGATATGTTGAATTTCCAGCGAGAGCCGTGAATTCACGTAAAACGTGTTAATATAAAATAATAAAGAACAAATAAAAAATTAGTTAATTTAAGAATTTTAGACATTATTTTTTAAAAATATTGTATTCATTCGTGTTAATTTGTGTCCATTAGTGGTAAAAAATATTATTTAATCCGTGATAATCCGTGAAATTCGTGTCAAAAATATTTTTATTTCTTCTTTTTATTTTTTCAGCAAATATTTTTGCTTTGAATTTAAATGAAAATTCTATTACCGGGAAAACAGCTTCAGCATTAAATTACGCATTTAAAAATCTTGGTATTTCCCGTAGAAGTCTTGGATTTGAAAAAGCCTGGTATAAAGATGAATTCCGTCTGCCAATTCAGGAAAAATGTCTTGCAGATCCTGTTTTTCCAATTGAAATGAGTGATAAACTGATTTCTAATATTGATAATTTATCCCCTCTACAAATTATTTCTGAAATTACATCTGTTCCTTACTCAGAAAAAAATTCAACTAATTCAATTGAAAATCTGATTCAAATCCGCGAAAAATTATTTGTTTTTTTTCAAAAATATCAAAACAAAAAACTTTATAATTATTTGATTTTTAATTTTAGTAACGTTAAAGAAAAAAGAAACGAATTCGATAATCTTATTAATGCAGGCGCAAATAAACAAATTATTAATAATTTGATTAATCAAGCTGATAATTATTTACTTCAGGAAGAAAATATTAATCAATATATTTTTACTGAATTATCAAATTTTTCAGTTTCTCAATGTATTTCCTATGTTTATGAAGTTATTAATAATGCAAACAAAATAACTTTTGATGATAAATTTATAAAATTAAAAGATGATTTTATAAAAAAAGGTATCCAAATAGGTTCTTATGGCAGAGATGTTTATACAAATAAAAATACGTGGCTTATTATTGATCCGGGGGGCGATGATATTTATGATAATTTATCAGGTTTTGCTTCAATTGAAATTAATCAACCACTAAAAATTATTATTGATTTTGACGGCGATGATGTTTATAAAAATGATTTTTCTTTTGGCGCAGCTTGCGGTATTTTTGGAATAAGTGTTTTAATTGATAAAAATGGAAATGATAGTTATAAAAATGGATCTATGGCTCAGGGAGCAGGATTGGGTGGAGTAGGAATTTTAATGGATTCTAATGGTGATGATTTTTATTCTGCTGATAATTATTCCCAGGGCGCGGGATTTTTTGGACTTGGTGCGCTTATTGATAATAACGGTAATGATAATTTTAATGTTAGTTCTTATGGTCAGGCTATTGGCTTTACAAAAGGTTATGGTTTTTTAATTGATAATAATGGAAATGATATTTATTATGCCGGAGGTGTTTATCCGGATATCGGAAGATATGATAATAATTATATTTCTATGAGCCAGGGAATAGGTATTGGTAAACGTCCTTTTGCTTCCGGGGGTATTGGAACCCTAATTGATAAAAACGGGAATGATACATATATTGCTGATGTTTTCGGTCAGGGATCTGCTTATTGGTTTGGGTTAGGTATGCTGATCGATAAACGTGGTCAGGATACTTACAATTTATATGAATATGGACAAGGTGCAGGTATTCACATGGGTTGCGGGATTCTTGCTGATGGAGAAGGTAATGATGTCTATACTTTGAAAGGTGGAATTGGTCAGGGAGCCGAACATGATTTTTCGGTTGGTCTTCTTAGAGACTATTCAGGAAATGATAAGTATAATGGAAATATTACCGTTCAGGGAGGAGCAATAAATAACGGCGTTTCTTTCTTAATTGATGATAAAGGCAATGATTGGTACAGTTCCTGGAGCAATATTTCTCATGGTGATGGAGAATGGGCTGAAAGGCGAGATTTTGGTTCTATAGGATTTTTACTTGATTTATCCGGAAAAGATAAGTATGGAATAAAAGAAACAAATAATTTTAAAAAAATAAACGGCTTAATAGGCATTTGTGTTGATTTCCCCACTAATTTTATCTATACAAATAAAATTAATTTAATTAATAAAAAATTAGCAATAAATAAATTTGAAAACTGCTACCCTTATTCACTTAAATATAAATCACCCAAAATTGAAAATGTTAATTTTGAAAGATTATATCGAATGGCTATTGAATCTTCATATTCAAAAGAAAAAAATATATTATCAGAAAAAGCTGTAAATAAATTAAAACAACTCGGACCAAAAATTATTCCTTTACTCGCTAAAAAAATCGAACATCCGTGTAATCAAAGCAGTTATGCAATTCAGAATATAATTATGTCGTGGAAAACTAATGCAATTCCAATGTTACTGGAAGCATATAATTCAACAACAAATCAACGGGTTAAACGTGTATTAATATATTTTATGGGATTAAATCGTGACAACAGAATTGAACCTGCTGCAGTTAAAGAATTAAATGATAATAAAAACAGATCAATAGCTTTGTGGGCACTTGGAAATTGTGGAGTTACTCAATCAATTGAATATGCAGAAAAATATTTATTTGAAGGTGAAACTGAAATGACACGTGTCCGCAGCGCGGGAATTTTAAGAAAAGTAGGTTCAACGAATGAAACAGCTATGTTGGTTGATATTTTGAAATTACCGGATGATAATATGTGGAATTTAAAATGTGCAGCGGTTAAAGCATTGGAAAAGCAAAGCAATACGGTTATTTCAGTAATAAAAGAAGAGTGGGAAGAATTACCTGAAGACTCGAAAGCACTGATAAACAGTGTTTTTAAGGTAAATTAAGCTCTTGACCGGCGCATGCCGAGTCTCCCTTTATTAAAGGGAGTACCCGCAATAGCGGGGGAGGGATTTAAATCCCCCTAACCCCCTTTAGGAAAGGGGGAATCGATAAGTTTGCCTGTCAGGCAAACTTTTGCTTTGATTACTCTTCAGCTATTTCAATTCCTTTATCTTTTAAAAATGTCCCGAATTCCAGATCTACTACACAAATATGTTTGACAAGCCAATTAATTAACAGAGTATCAATTGAATCGGCAAGTTGATGTGTAGCCCCGTCTTCAGTAAAATAATCTACTAAATCGTTTAATGTTGTTTTGAACTCATCATGTTTTAATTTTTGATGTTCAAGACCGGGATAATTAGTTTCACTCATATGTTTTTCTTCGGCAGAAAAATGATAATTAGTATATTCAATCAAAAAATCAAGTGTTTTAACAATTTGATTAACGCTATGATGTGATTCTATAGCATTTGTCAGGTCGTTAAGATGTTGTATAAGCAATTTATGCTGTTCATCAACTAATTCAACACCAATAGACATATCATCGGTCCATAGTATTTTTTTCATAATATTTTTTCCTTTATTTTATTATTATCCCGTTGAGAGAGAAATAAGTCTTTATAACGCATTAATTTAATATACTTATCATAATATCAAAATTAATATTTATTGTCAAATTATTAATATCCAAAAGAATATACTTTCTCCAATTCTTCAGCTTCTGAAAGATGTTTTGGGGTAATCATTATTCTGTTAGTCGGTACCGGGCCGGCTTCTACCATTTCTAAATCATTTTTATAAGGTTTCCAATCTAATTCGCCAAGGGAATACAATTTCCCTAATTCAATTTTACTTACATCTTTGAAGGCTTTAAATACTAATTCTGAGCAATAAATATTTTCGTCATCCATTTTATAATTAATATCATATAATCTGCCTTGATATTTATTAAGAGCGTTAACAAAATCAGGAATAAATTTTGAATATGATTTTTTAACTCTGAAAACTTCAATTGCTGAAGACCTTCCTCTCAAAATCCACAGATATAATGGAGTTGAATGAACGTCACCGATAGCTTCATTTACAACCCATTTATCATTTTCTTTTATAACTACACCACAATGTGAAAATGGGGAATGTGTTACACCTTCAATAATATTAACTAAGATACATTTTGGAAGTGATTGAAAAACAATATCTCCTTCTTGTGGACTATAAGACCATAATGGATATGCAGGAAAAAGAAGAACATAAAATGCTGTTATTATACCGAAACCGATAATAATAAAAAACCTTATTTTTCCGCCTTTTGATTTTGGAAATAAAATATCCATTTTATTCTATGGCTGCGAATTTTTTTACATCGTTTTCTTTACCTGCAACGACGAGAATATCATCTTTTTCAAAAATATCTTCAGGAGAGAAAGTTAAAAGAAAATTTCTAATTTCTTCTTTATCGTTGTCATTATCAGTTTCTTGTTTTTTGTTTTCTATAAGCCTTCTGATTCCTATGACATTTATACCATATCTTGAGCGAACTCTCAAATCATAAATATTTTTACCAATAAAACTTTCAGGTACTTTTAATTCAGCAATTGCCGCGTTATCAGATAAAGGAATAAGTTCTGTAAGTCCCGGTGTGGCAATTTTTTGAGCTGTTCGCAATCCCATTTCCTTTTCAGGATTTACTACTTCGTCAGCTCCAACAACTTTAAGGATTCTGGCGTGTAAGTCTGTTGAAGCTCTTGCAATAATTCTTGTTACACCGAGTTGTTTTAGTAAAGCGGTAGTAAGAATATTATTTTGAATATTATTGTCACCAATTGCACAAATGACAGTATCTATTTCTTCAATTCTCGCTTCGCGCAAAGCAGATTCGTTTGTACTGTTAAAAGACAACGCATTGTCAACATCTTTGCTGATATCCTGAACAAGATTACGATTTATATCAATAGCGAGTACCGGGAAATGATGTTGTGATAGCCATAAGGCCACTTCTGTTCCAAAACGTCCGAGACCGATAACTGCGAATTTTTTGCTCATAATATCTCCTTACAGTTCGATTAAAAAATAAATTAAAAATAGCCACAAAGTCACAAAGCCACAAAAAGAAAAGACTCATGATAATTAGTGTAATTAATATCAAAAAAATTATATTCATATTTTTAGTGCCTTAGTGGCAAATTTGAATTATAATAATAAATAAAAGTTCAACCTACCATTATATCAGCTTTAGGATAAAATATTTCCTGCCTCTTCATCGGCTGCATTGACAATACAAGAGTAAGAGGTCCAACGCGACCGATAAACATTAAAACAATAATTACAAGTTTACCGAAAGTATTTAAATTAACGGTATCGCCCATACTCAAGCCAACAGTTCCAAACGCGGAAACGGTTTCAAAAGCGATAGATTCAGGGGAAAAAGACTGTGTAGCAATTAAAAAAGCAAAGCCTAAAACACAAGTAGTGATTCCCAGAAAAAAGACGGCAGCTGCACGATAAATTGTGCTATTAGATATAGAATAATTAAATCCTTGTGTTTCTTTATCACCGCGCATTAAAGTCCGAACAGTTAACAAAAGAATAAAAATAGTTGTTATTTTTACCCCGCCACCGGTTGATCCGGGAGCAACCCCGATAAACATAAGAACGATTGTAACAAATCTTGTAAGTGGAGAAACAGAATCAACAGTAATGGTATTAAAACCTGCGGTACGCGGAGTAACGGAATAAAACCACGCGTTAGAGATTTTATCTATAACAGAGAAATTTTTAAGGGCTCCATTATTTTCGAATAAAAGAACAAAGCAAGTCATTCCGACAAGTAAAATAATAGTGGAATAGAAAACAACTTTTACATGAAAGCTAATTTTTCTATGTTTAAAAGTCATTATTTCAAAAAACCAGTAAAGAACTCCAAAACCCAGGCCGCCAATAATTATAAGAGCAGAAAAAGTAAACAAAATTCCCGGATTATATTGAAAAGGTATTAAACTGTCGGTTTGAAGAGAAAAACCGGCGTTACAAAACGCGCTAATGGAATGAAAAACACTTTTCCAAAGGTTTGTTTTTAAAGGAATATTGAGTGACGAAAACTGTAAAAATAAAGTCGCTGCGCCAATAATTTCGATTATAAAAGTAAAAAGACAAATAAATTTTATCAGTCTGTATACCCTGTTAACACTTGCCTCTCCGGTCATTTTTGTGAGAGAATATTCCTGTCCTAATCCCACATTTCTTCCAATAATAATTGCGGCAAAAGTTGATATTGTCATAATGCCAAGTCCACCGACTTGTATTAAAATCAGAATAATTGACTGGCCGAAGACAGTAAAGTCATGAGGAGTATCAAGAACTATTAATCCTGTAACACAGGTAGCGCTTACAGCGGTAAAAATGGCATCAATTGCTTTAATAGAAGAATCACCGGCTGAGGCATAAGGAAAAGAGAGTATAATTGCTCCGATACTTATTACAATAAAAAAACTTAAACCCAATAATTGTGCCGGCCTGCGAAATAAATATTTACTTAATTTCCCTGCGAACTTTGTTTTTGAAAAATATCGGATTGTAACAATTACTTGTCTAAAAGCAATAAGCGCGATAACAGTAAACAGATTATTAGTTAATAAATACGTAAAAATAATTAGAGGAATAAGAAGCCATTCAATATAAGGACCATGTCGGAAAGAAGGGCGATTAATTCTCCATTCCTGTTTGCAGGAAACAAATAAAACACTTAAAAATAAAATTATAATGGAAATGATGCCAATATGCGAGTTAACTATCCGATAACCCGCTTCCAGGATAGCGAGGCAAATAACAACACCATTCAACCATAATAGAATACGTCCCCAAACACCCGGTTGAAATTTATCGTTATCCGATAAGCCGGCAACATTTTTATTAAAATTTTTACTATCTTTTAAAAGTAAAAAACCGGTAATTAAATTAAATAAAATACCAATAAAATTAATTGTCCAATCATTTGCAAAACAGTAAGCGAAACAGCATGACATACCAAAAAAAGCAAAAGCGCCAATAAAAAAGCCTGATTTTTTTCTTGAATATAAAAAAGAAACAGCAATAACAGCAAGAATTATAAAACATATAATGGCAATAATTCCGGTAAAAGAAATATGATCCCGTGCTCCGAATAAATTACCATAATTATTAATAGTAACGAGTAAAAAAATATTTACAGGTATAGCAGTTAATAATTGTACAATTCTCAGCAGAGAAGTGCGTCGTTGTTTAATATTTAATAAATGAAGGTTCATTAACACATATTATACAAAAAAATATAAAATTATAACAGAATAAAAAAGCTCTTCTAAAAAAGAAGAGCTTTTAAAAATAAAATAAAATAATAATATATAATTTATTTAACTTGTTTGCCTTTAGCTTTTTTCTCATTCTTTTTATTGTAAGTAAGAGAAATACTGCTTGGAATAATCCATACCTGCCCGCCTTTTTCGGTATCCTGAGAATTATTACCGGTTAAAACAAGAGTAACAGGAAGCATAATAGCAAGGTTTTTACCATTTGGAGAAGTGTCGGTTAGCATTGTTGCGCCGCTAATGTCAGATTTTGAAGAATTAAAAGTAAAGTCGAGATATTTATTACCTTTTTTATTTTTTGTTTTAAGAGTTAACTTCTTTTTCCCATTATTATCCAATTTAAGAACTAACTTTTTTGTTTTAACTTTATCTTCGCTTCCATCATCAGGAACAAAAGCTATATAATCACCAATCATAAATGAAACATCCAGATTTCCGAGATTATCTAGATCCGTACCATATTCTGAAATATTAACGCTGCCTTTAATTGTAATTTTATCTTTGTTAGCTTTATTAAATCTTTGAGAAAATTTTGCTTTTTTAATTTCAATTTTCGTATTATCAGGAACATTAACCGGTGTATTAGCGGAAAAAGAACTCATAGCTTGTATTTCAGGATCGCTTGAAGCAACCATTAGTTTTGTTCTTACAATTTGAGGAGTTCCATCAAAAGATGATGCATTCCAAGCTACAGCTCCGGCTGCATTTTCTAAATTTAGTTCTTCAATAATTGTACTTGATGCGGTTTGAAGCCAATTAAGCACAGTATCAAGTCCGGAATAGATATGAGAAGTAGTTTTTGCGTCATTTAACCTTGCGGCAAAGCCAAGAAAAATGGAATCTTGTTCAAACATCAAAGTTTGATTTGCGATATTAAAACTTCCTATGTCATTTGTTTCTGTCTGCATTACTCTTGAATCTACAGTATAGCTCATTTTGAGTTGAGTATCTTTTCGCATTGTATAAACAAGAGTTTGATCGAGATTGCTATTAGAGCCTTCAATGTATGAAACGGTATAAACGTAAAAATTTGAGGAAGAATCTCTGCCATAACCGGTAAACATTTTTCTTTGAGCAAAATTATTATAAAGTTTCTCTACACCAAGAATATAATCCATGTCATGTAAACTACTGTCATAATGCAAATTAACGCCTACAAGACTTACATGATTAGTTCCCGGAACGGGATCATATTCAACAAGACCTACGTCTCCATCTCCATCAACTTCGATAGTAATATTTCCGTTATTTAAGGAAGCGGAAAAAGCAAAACCTGTTATAAGCAGAGATAAAGTAATAATAATTTTTTTCATCATTTTGTCCTATGTTTTAAATATATTTAGTTATTATGTTTATTTCATTATACCATATTTAGTATATTAAGACAATTGAATTCACAAAGAGAGAAATAAATAAATTTTATGAATGCGGGAATGGGAAATATGGGAATCATATCTTCCAACCTTCCAACTTTCCAACCTTATTTCAAGTTACAAGCTTTTGAAATCTCTTGAATGTGTTCCGGTGTTGTTCCGCAACAACCGCCAATCATATTTGCGCCAGCATTTATAAGTTCGGGAATTTTTACCGCCATTTCTTCCGGAGTGGCAGGAAAAACAGTTTCGCCGTTAATAAGTTGTGGAACCCCTGCGTTAGGACGAGCCCAGATAGGTTTATCGGTAAATTTGCGTAATTCTTTTACAACTTCAATCATATTTTCAATTCCATTACCACAATTTGTGCCGATAATATCAGCTCCGGCAGCGTCAAAATGTGTTGCAGCCTGTTCCGGAGTAACGCCCATCATTGTAGCGTATCCATTAAGGCCTTTGTCAAAAGTAATAGAGACAGCAACCGGCAAATCAGGAGCGACAGATTTTGCTGCACGTAACGCGCAGGAAGCTTCTTCTATATCGGTCATAGTTTCGATAATAATACCATCGGCTCCGCCATTTTCAAGTGCGAGAATTTGTTCAGCGAAAGCTTTTTCCATTTCCTCTTTAGAAATGAGGCCGAGGGGCTGAAGAAATTCGCCTGTAGGGCCAACAGACGCGAAGACGTATGTATTATTATCCACGGCATTTTTAGAAATTTCGGCGCCTTTTTTATTAATTTCAGCAATTTTATCTCCAAGACCGGATTTTTCAAGTTTAAATTTATTACCGCCAAAAGTATTTGTAATAACTATTATTGCACCGTTGTCAGCATAAGATTTTGGTATTTCCGCGACTTTATCAGGGAAATCAAGGTTCCATTTTTCCGGAGTTTCACCCGGAGGAAGGCCGCGTCTTGAAAGTTCGGTACCCCAGGCACCATCGAGAGGAATAACGGGATAAATTTCGAACAATTTTTCTAATAATCTATTCATTTTAATTTCTTTTAATGGTTAAAAATTTATTAAGCATTAAGTGTATCAAAAAAGGGACAAAGAGTCAAAAAGGTTTATATTGCAAAAAAAAACGGTTTTTGGTATAATATCAAACAATTAAAGTTAAGTTAAATGAGTTGATTTTTCCTTGGATTACAACAATTTATTTATTACTCACATTTTATAACTAACGTGCAAAAAGAACTACAAATAACAGCTATAAGAACATCTGAAGGCATTGTAATTGGCAAAGCTTATATTTTTAGCCAGATTACAGAAGAGTGCCTTGGTATTTCCGGAATCAGAATATCAGAAGAGCAAACTGATAGTGAAATTAAACGCTTAGAAGACGCTTTAAAGAAAACCCGTGACGAAATTGAATCTGTAAGGAATGAAGTAGCAAAAAAAGCCGGACTCAAGCATGCTCAGATATTTGACGCTCACCTGCTCATTCTTGAAGATCAGGTTTTTATCAATCAGATTAAAAAGTTAATTACTAAAAAGCATTATAATGTTAAGGATGCTTTTTGCACAATTGCAAAAGAATATTTAAAATCTTTTGAAGGAATAACCGATAAATATTTCCGCGAGAGAACAGCTGATATTAAAGATGTTTTTCGTCGTGTAATCCATAATTTGACGGGTTATACAAAAATATCTCTCGCAGGTCTTAAAGAAGATGTTATTGTTATTGCTCACGATCTTTCTCCATCGGAAACTGCGACTATGCACAAAGAACGTGTAATAGGATTGGTTACCGAAATTGGTGGCCCGACTTCTCATACCGCAATTATGGCGCGTGCAATGGAGATTCCGGCTGTTACCGGTGCGGATAAAATCACAGAAATTATTCATGAAGGGGATTTATTAATCGTTGACGGTTCAGCAGGAATAATAATAATTAATCCTTCTGAAAAACAGATTGACCAATATAAACATAAACAACAAATCGCTCTTGAAAGAAAAGCACGCCTGTTTATAATAAAAGACGAGCCTGCGATAACTGCTGACAATCACAGGGTTTCTCTTCTCGCAAATATTGAAATTCCTGAAGAAGCGAAACATGCTATGAATCAGGGAGCTGAAGGTATAGGTTTATACAGAACAGAATTTTTCTTTATGAATCGAAACGATCTTCCAAGCGAGGACGAGCAGTATGAAGCTTATGCCCATGTTGCCCGTGTTTGCGGTAAGAAGCCTGTGGTTATCCGTACGCTTGACCTTGGCGGGGATAAATTTGCGTCTGCGTTGAATATTCCTAAAGAAATGAATCCTTTTATGGGTTGGCGTGCAATAAGGATGTGTCTTGAAAGAACAGATATTTTTAAAGCTCAATTACGCGCAATTCTTCGCGCAAGCGAAACAGGAAATGTTAAAATTATGTTTCCGATGATTGCTACTGTTCAGGAAGTCCGCTCAGCAAAAAAAATTATCGAAGAAGCTAAAAATGAGCTTAGAAACGAAGGAAAATCTTTTGATGAAAATATTCAAATAGGGGTGATGATCGAAATTCCTTCCGCGGCGATCATTGCAGATATTCTCGCGGAAGAAACGGATTTCTTTTCTATCGGCACTAATGATTTAATTCAATATTGTCTGGCAGTAGACCGTGTAAATGAAAAGACCGCGCATATGTATGACCCGTTAAATATAGCGATAATCCGTATGATAAAAGTTGTAATTGACGCGGCACATAATGTTTCTTACATAAATGAAGATTGTAGAAAAAATGAAGTTTGTCCGTTTACATGGAACACCAACCGCAAACCAATAAAAGTTTGTGTTTGCGGCGAAATAGCATCAGAACCACTTCTTGCGTATCTTTTACTCGGGCTTGGCATAGACGAATTAAGCACAGCAGCGATATCGATACCTCAAAACAAGCAACTTTTACGAGCGTCTTCTTATCAATCGGCAGTAAAAACAGCTGTTGAAGCGCTAAAAATGTACAACTCAGATGATGTAAAAGAATTACTTATCAAACAAATTCTTGATTTGAATCTTGAGAAATAACAGCGATAATAATGAATTAATGGATTAGTGGATTAATGGATTGATGTTCTCAACCTTCCAACCTTCCAACCTTCCAACCTTCCAACCTTTTAACCTTCTAACAATCATAATGGAATCTAAGTACAATCACCTAGAAATAGAACCTAAATGGCAACAAAAATGGCTCGATAAAAATGCCTTTGCTGCTGAAGATAATAATAAAACAAAAAAACCGGTCTATGTTCTCGATATGTTCCCTTATCCGTCTGGCGCAGGGCTACATGTCGGTCACCCGGAAGGTTACACCGCAACTGACATTTTTTGTCGATATCTCAGAATGGCGGATTTTAATGTCCTTCATCCTATGGGATGGGATGCGTTTGGCCTGCCTGCGGAGAATTATGCAATAGAGACGGGAACTCAACCAAGAGTTTCCACTGATAAAAACATTGCGCGTTTTAAAGAGCAAATTCAATCCCTTGGTTTCTCTTACGACTGGGACAGAGAAATTGATACAACTGACCCGGAATATTTTAAATGGACACAATGGATTTTTCTTCAGCTTTTCAAAAAAAACCTTGCTTATGAAGCTGAAATCCCGGTTAACTGGTGCCCGAAATTGAAAACTGTTCTCGCTAACGAAGAAGTTATTAACGGAAAGTCCGAACGTGGCGGTCATCCGGTTATTAAAAAACCTATGCGGCAGTGGATGCTTAAAATTACAGCTTATGCTGAAGAGTTACTTAATGATTTAGAACTTGTTGATTGGTCAGAACCAATTAAATTAATGCAGAGAAATTGGATTGGAAAATCCATCGGCGCGGATGTTGATTTTAGTATTCAGGTGTCAGGTGTCAGGTGTCAGAAGACAGAGGTCGGAGAACAGAGTTCAGAGTTCAGAGTTCAGGAAAAAGATACGGACCACGATCTTAATATTCAAGTTTATACAACACGTCCTGATACACTTTTCGGTGCAACGTACATGGTTCTTTCTCCGGAACATCCTCTTGTTGATAAAATTACAACAGAAGAGCAGAAAGCAGCTGTAAAAAAATATCAGGAAACCGCATCTCACAAATCAGATCTTGAACGCACGGATCTTGCAAAAGACAAAACCGGTGTTTTTACCGGTGCTTATGCTATAAATCCGGCTAATCAAAAAGAAATTCCTGTGTGGATTTCCGATTACGTTTTAATGAGTTACGGTACCGGTGCGATAATGTCGGTTCCCGGCCATGATCAACGCGACTATGAGTTTGCTAAAAAGTTTAATTTACCGATTATCCAGGTTATTTCCGGTGGGAATATTGAAAAAGAAGCACATGAAGGAGATGGAGAGCTGATAAATTCAGATTTTCTCAACGGCCTTTACGTTAAAGATTCTAAAAAGAAAATGACAGAATGGCTTGAAGAAAAAAATCTCGGAAAATATACCGTAAATTATAAACTTCACGATTGGGTTTTCTCGCGACAACGTTATTGGGGTGAACCTATTCCAATTATCCATTGCGAAAAATGCGGGCTTGTTCCCGTTCCGGAAGATCAGCTCCCCGTTACTTTGCCCGAAGTCGAAAAATACGAACCTACAGGAACAGGAGAATCTCCGCTTGCTAATATTGATGAATGGGTAAACACAACCTGTCCGGAATGCGGTGGCGTGGCTAAACGCGAAACCAATACTATGCCTCAATGGGCCGGCTCAAGCTGGTATTATCTTCGCTATGCCGATCCGCATAACAACAAAAGATTAATTAATCCTGAAAAAGAAAAATACTGGTTACCTGTTGATGTTTATGTTGGCGGCGCTGAGCACGCGGTATTGCATCTTTTGTATGCGAGATTCTGGCATAAAGTCCTCTATGATATTGGTGCTGTTTCTTCAAAAGAACCTTTCATAAAATTGCATAACCAGGGAATGATTCTCGGCGAAGACGGCGAAAAAATGAGTAAATCCCGCGGGAATGTTATCAACCCCGATGATGTTGTTAAAGAATACGGCGCGGATTCGCTCCGTCTTTACGAAATGTTCCTGGGACCGCTTGAACAGCAGAAACCCTGGAATACGCACGGTGTTGAAGGCGTTTACAGGTTTTTACAAAAAGTATGGCGGCTGACTCAACATGAACTTGCTGAAAAACAGGATGCAGATTTAGAAAAAGCACGTCATAAAATGATAAAAAAAGTTACCGAAGATATTAAAAATTTTCGATTTAATACCGCTATCAGCGCAATGATGATTTTCACAAATGAAGCGCAAAGTAAAAGCGCGACTCGCGAAGATATTGAAGCATTATTGAAATGTCTTTCTCCTTTCGCGCCGCATTTAGCCGAAGAAATCTGGCAGAAATTTGGACATGAGGACTTAATTTGTTCAACAAAATGGCCAGCTTACGATGAATCAAAAACTATTGATAAAACAATTCAAATTGTTATTCAGGTCAATGGAAAACTACGCTCGAAATTAGTTTCTGAACTCAACGCGGACAAAAACGGTCTTCTTAAAATGGCGAAAGAGGATGAACACGTCCAAAAATGGCTTGAAGGAAAAACAATTATCAAAGAAATTTTTGTACCGAATAGATTAATAAATTTTGTCGTGAAGTAAAATTCATTAACCACATAAGGAACATAAGGAACATAAGAAAATATAAATATTTATTTTAAAAACCGTAAAAACCGTAAAAACAAAAATTATGAATGAAAAATATTTCCCATTTATTTTTTTTACGGTAATGATATTAATGTTTGTTAATTTTTATCATCGTTTCTTAAAATTAAGAAATTTACTAAGAAAACACCACAAACCAGTATCAAATATTTTATGGGGTTTGGGGTTAGCCAGGGATATAAAACAAGCGAAACTGTTAATCAAAGAACTTGAAGATTCACAAGAAATTAAAGAAGTTAAAACAGCATTAATACAAACTAACATAGCTTATTTAATGATTTTTGTAATATTTTTTACTTTAGGTGCACTGCTTTTAATGTCTCCAAATATAAAATTTTCTTTTTGAACCACAACTTCAAATATCAGATTTGACTTTATGCATAAAAAATGTTATTATTATGTATAGCTAATACATAAAAGGAAGCATATTATGAGAACAACAATCGATTTAGATGATGCAATTATTAAAGCCGCTATGAAAGTTACCGGCGCTAAAACAAAAAAAGAAGTCGTTCACCTGGCGCTTGATGAACTGGTACGTAAACAGCGTCAGGAAAATATGACAAAATTACGGGGAACATTTCCCGATATGTTGACGGTATCTAATCTTCAAAAACTTCGCGCACAATAATGATTACTCTCATTGACACCTCTGCGTGGATAGAATATCTGCGACCTCATGGCAACAGTGCCGTTGCTGATACTGTTGAGGAAGTTTTACTAACAGGCAACGCCGGTTTATGTCCGTTAATTGAATTAGAGCTTCGTGTAGGTTCGCGCAGCAAAACTGAAGACAAGCAACTTTCAGAATTATTTAATTCTTTAATCCAATTACCGATGTCTGATAAAGTGTGGAATTATGCTTATCATTTATCTACTACACTGAGAAGAAACGGACATACTATTCCGGCAACCGATATTGCAATTTATTCTTGTGCGAAAGTTAATAACGCAAAATTACTTGCAAACGACAAACATTATTTGTTGATAGCAAATAACATAAAATAAGAGTACGTGCTTTGGAATCCATTTAATCCAAAATAAAACATCCCGCCCTATCGGGCACCCCTCTCAAGAGGGGATTTAATCCAATAATCCAATAATCCCTCTTCAAATGACACAAATAAAAAATTTAAAAGATCTTGAAATTGATATTGCAAGAAATGACGGTAGAAAAGAAGACCAGCTTCGCGAAATTAAAATTACTCCAAACTATATCAAAAACGCGACAGGAAGCGTTTTGATTGAAGCCGGAAACACTCGCGTTGTGTGCGTTGCATCAATCGAAAACAAAATCCCGAGATGGATGATGCAGCAAGGCATCAGAAAACAAGGATGGATTACCGCTGAATATAATATGCTGCCATATGCAGGCGGGCAAAGAAAAATGCGTGAATCAACTATGGGGAAAGTTTCCGGCAGAACTCAGGAAATTCAACGACTCATCGGTAGATCTTTTCGCGCGGTAGTTGATTTGAAAGCTCTTGGCGAGCGGACAATTTGGATTGACTGCGATGTTCTTGAAGCTGATGGAGGAACAAGAACGGCATCAATCACCGGAGCTTATGTTGCGCTATCATTGGCGATAAAAAAGTTACAGAAAAAAAATATTATTAAAGGTAATCCACTTAAGCAGCAAGTTGCAGCTATTTCTGTTGGGATTGTTGATGGAAAAGCTCTATTGGATTTGGATTATAGTGAAGATTTTGCCGCGGAAGTTGATTTTAACGTCGTTATGACCGATTCCGGCGAATTTATTGAAGTGCAGGGTACAGCTGAAGAAAAACCTTTTACCGGCGATCAACTTTCACAGATGCTTAAATTAGCTGAGAAAGGCTGTAAAGAAATTTTTGAATTGCAGAAATCCGTGATCTGTAATCCGTAATCCGTGGTCCGATTAACAATTAACGAATAACTAATAAAGAACAACTTTAATTGACCCAACAAACGAAAAACGATTGACAAAAGTGACTGAATTTAATATAATATAGTCATTTAACTGACCGAATTAAATATAATTAAGTTTTTTATTAATTGATTTTAGCATAATGTATGTTCATCAAAAACAACTGGATAATCTTCACAAACTGCTACAAAAAGGCAAAGTTGTTGTAATATATGGTCCACGCCGATGTGGTAAAACGACTTTACTCAAAGCTTTTTTAAAAAGTTACAAAGAAAAATTTTTAATGGTGAGTGGCGAAGATATTAATGTACAAAATTATTTATCTTCTCAAAACATTGAAAAGCTTAAAAATTTTGTTGGTGAAGTAAAATTACTTGTAATTGACGAAGCCCAAAAAATTAATAAAATTGGATTAAATCTAAAATTAATTGTTGATCATATTGAGGATATAAGTATTATAGCAACAGGTTCTTCAGCGTTTGATCTCGCAAAAAATATTGGTGAACCACTAACAGGTAGAAAGGTAACATTAAAATTATATCCATTTTCTCAAATTGAACTTAATGCAATAGAAAATAGTCTGCAAACAGATTCTTTATTGGAATCAAAATTAATTTATGGTTTATATCCGGAAGTTATTTTATCAACTAATAATGAATTTCGACAGCGTTATTTAAAAGAACTAATAGAATCATATTTATATAAAGATATCCTTGAATTAGACGGAATACGACATTCGGGGAAAATTATTAAGTTGCTTCAATTACTTGCTTTTCAAATAGGAAAAGAAGTTTCTTTTAATGAACTTGGAACACAACTTGGAATGAGCAAGAACACTATTGATCGTTATCTTAATTTGCTCGAAAAAACTTTTGTAATTCAAAGACTTAATGGTTTTAGTCGTAATTTGCGAAAAGAGATAACTAAAAATCCAAGATTTTACTTTATTGACATTGGTATTCGTAATGCTTTGATAAATAATTTTAATACAATTGATATGCGTAATGATATAGGTGAATTATGGGAAAATTATATAATTATGGAGCGGTTTAAAAAACAAGAATATTTTTCTCTTTTTACAAATAATTATTTTTGGAGAACTTATAACAAAAATGAAATTGACTTGGTTGAAGAGCATAACGGAGAACTTCACGGCTATGAAATAAAATGGAAATCCAAAAAATCTAAACCTCCTGCTTTATGGAAATCAACTTACCCAACCGCTGAATACAAAGAAATAAATTCAAACAATTATCTTGAATTTATTAGTTAATAAACAAATAACGATTAACAAATAACAACTCATGAATTATTTTAATTACAAAAACGGAAATTTGTTTTGTGAAGATGTTTCTGTGGAAGAACTTGCAAAAAAACACGGAACACCACTTTATATCTATAGTAAAAACTTCTTTGTTGAACAGTATAATACTTTATGCTCCGTGCTTAATGAATTGGATTATATGATCTGTTTCGCGACAAAATCTAACAGCAATCTCGCCGTTATAAAAACTTTCGCGGAACTCGGCTCGGGATTTGATATTGTTACAGCAGGAGAACTGTTCAGAATAGTTAAAGCTGATGGAGATACAACAAAAGTAGTTTTTTCCGGAGTTGGAAAAACAGTTGAAGAAATAAAATATGCCATAGAACAAAATATTTTATTCTTTAATGTTGAATCGGAAGTAGAACTTCAAAGAATAAATGAAATTGCCGGTGAATTAAACAAAAAAACCCGGTTTTGTGTGCGTGTGAATCCGGATGTAGATCCTAAAACACATAAATACATTACTACCGGGAAAAGCGAAAATAAATTCGGACTTGATTTTGAAGCAGCAAAAATTCTTTATAAACACGCGGAAAATTATGACAATGTTAAAGCAGTAGGCGTGCAAATGCATATTGGTTCGCAAATCACAACTACAGAACCTTTTGTTGCCGCGATTAAAAAATTATCAAAATTAATTGATGAATTGCGAGAACAGGGGGTAAATGTACAATATGTTGACATTGGCGGCGGATTAGGGATTATTTACAAAGATGAAACCCCTCCAATTCCTGAAGAGTTTGCTGCCGCGGTAATTCCGGAACTAAAAAATTTTAAAGCAAAAATTATTTTTGAACCCGGAAGATTTCTTGTTGGTAACGGCGGAATAATGGTTACAGAAGTTCAGTACATAAAAAAAACTGCCATGAAAGAATTTGTTATTGTTGACGCAGGAATGAATGATTTATTAAGACCGTCTTTATATGAAGCTTATCACGAAATAATTTCTGTAAAAGAAAGCAGTAACAAGAAAAAAGCAGATGTTGTAGGTCCCATTTGCGAATCAAGCGATTTTTTTGGAAGAGAAAGAGAATTACCGGAAGAAATTAAAAGTGGTGATTTTATAGCCTTGAAAAGTTGCGGCGCTTATGGATTTGTAATGGCATCGAATTATAACACCCGCCCTCGCGGAGCGGAAATAATGGTTGATGGAAGCGAAGTTACAATTGCTCGAAAGCGAGAGACATTGGAACAATTAATAGAGAACGAAATTTTTCAGAGTTGAAAAAAAGGCCACTTTATGTTAAACTATAGTTGAACTTAATCAACATAAAAACTAAGATGAATATTTTAAATACAAAAGAATTAAGAAATCAACTGTCTGAAATTGTAAAACGCACAAAACGCGGTGAGCAATTTACTATTCTTTATCGTAGCAAACCTGCTTTTCGCATAGTTCCTGTTATGCCAACAGTCGAAGAAAACATTAAAGTAAAAAAAGACTCTCTTTATAAAATGAAAGCATTGGGAGCATCTAATGACAGTTTAACCGCGGCTGATCATGATTCGGTCTTATATGGGTAATTATGAAAGCAATTTTTGTTGATACAGCGGGCTGGATGTTATTATCAGATTCAAACGATCCTTTTTATTTGAAAGGAACTGAATTTCGTGATAAATGGTTAAATAAAGGTGGAATTTTTGTTACAACAGATTATGTGGTAGATGAAACTTTAACTTTATTGCGAACAAGACTTAATCTTATTGCTGCTGAAAAATGGTGGCAGGCTGTATCCAATAGTTCCCGAATTAGCTGGGAATATATTAATAGTGTCAGATCGGAAGAAGCAAGAGCGTTATTTTTTGGATGGCGCGACCAAAAGTTTTCTTTTACTGATTGTACCAGTTTTGTTGTAATGCGGGAATTAGGAATTGATAAAGCATTAACTTCAGACAAGCATTTTGTTCGTGCAGGATTTACATTAGTGCCTGGGAAAGGTTGAATTGCATTGTGTAACAAAACTTGAAAAAAAGACGGATTTATGTTATACTTTAAAGTGTAACTATTAATCTTAAAATATAATAAACAATGAATGGAACTTGCTCAATAAAACATTTAAGACAACATACACGAGAAATATTAGATCTTGTGGATGCAGGAAATGAAGTGTTGATAACTTATCGCGGAAAAAAGAAAGCGAAAGTTGTTCCGCTTTCAGTTGGGAAAAAAATGTTTGAAAACACAGGATTTGGAATATGGGCAGACAGGGAAGATATTAAAAAAGACTCTAAAGAACATGTACGCAATATAAGAAAAGGCCGTTACAATGATAATTGATACAGATATACTTATAGATTATTTTAGAGGAAAAGAGCAAGCTAAAAAACAATTATTAAAAATTGAAAAGCGATCAATAAGTATGGTAACTCAATTTGAATTGTTTCAGGGAGCAAGGAATAAAAAGGAATTGAATTTATTAAAACAATTTATTAGAGAATGGGCTTTTAATGTATATTCAATTAATGAATTTATTTCTTTTGAAACGTTGTTTTTATTGGAAAAATATTCGCTTTCACATGGCTTAAAAATGGCAGATTCATTAATTACCGCTACAGCTATTCATTATGATGAAGAACTAATTACCGGAAATTATAAAGACTTTCAGTTTATAAAAGAAATAAAAGTAAAAAAATATAAATGAAATTAAATTTTACTAAAATGCACGGTTGCGGAAACGATTTCGTCGTTATTGACGCAACAACCAATTTGAAGAATTGGCAGCCTTCAGTTAACGAAGCCGCTTTTCTGCTCGATAGACATTTCGGTATTGGTGGAGATCAACTGCTTGTTATATACCCTTCGGAAGTTGCTGATATGAAAATGGTAATTTTTAATCCGGATGGTGGTGAAGTAGAAATGTGCGGTAACGGAATTCGTTGTTGTGCACTTTATGCAAAAAATCATAAGCTTGTTGATAAAAATGAAATGACTGTTGAAACGCTTGCGGGAATAATTAAACCCGTAATAGAAGATGAATGTGTTTGTGTTGATATGGGAGAACCGAAACTTTCTGCTTCAGAAATACCTGTTACAGGTTATTCCGGGAAAATAATTAATGCTGAACCACCTGAAATTGAAAGTGATTTTCCTTTGCCGCTGATGAATTGTGTATCCATGGGAAATCCTCACACGATTTTCTTTGTTGATGACATTAACGCTGTTCCGCTTGAGGAAATCGGCAAAAAAGTCGAAAACAGTCCTGTTTTTCCAAATAAAACAAATGTTGAATTTGCACAGATTTTAGACGTCAAAACTATAAAAATGCGCGTTTGGGAGCGCGGAGCAGGAATAACTCTTGCATGTGGAACAGGAGCTTGTGGCACAGTAGTTGCCGGTATTCTTTCGGGCAGGATTGAAAATGAGGCAACAGTAATACTTGACGGTGGAGAACTAAATATTTCCTGGCAGGGAGAAGGAACGTCTGTTTTCATGACAGGACCTGCAGAAGAAGTATTCAGCGGAGAGCTGGAAAAGTAGCACAAACACCGGGGTATTGGAATGGAGGGACGCTGTTCTCAGCGTCCTAAATGGAGTAATGGAGTAATGGAATAATGGGAAACCATAAAAATCCATTGTCCCAACCCCTAATATATTGCAAAATTGCGTTTTTGAACCTTAAATTCGCGACAGCGAACAACCTTGCAACCTTGCAACCTTACAACTTTGAACGAAGAGAAGAATGACAGATCATAACAAAAAAGAAATAATTCTCAAATCTGACAGTATTCTAAAAGAATATAAAACAGGGGTGTTACCACTTACTGTTTTAAAAAAAATTGATATTGAAATCCAAAATGGTGATTTTACAACTATTGTCGGTTCGTCAGGTGCGGGAAAAAGTACTCTGCTTCATATTCTTGGCGCTTTAGACAGACCAACCAAAGGTGCAGTATATTACAAAGGAGATAATTTATACAAATTATCTGATAGTCAGCGTGCTTTAATCAGAAACGAGGATTTTGGTTTTGTTTTTCAGTTTTATCACTTAATGCCGGAATTTACAGCTTTGGAAAACATCATGATGCCGGGATTGATTTCCAGAAAAGAGAAAAGCAACCTGAAAAAAACAGCATTAAATTTGCTTGGTGCTGTTGGGTTGGCAGAAAGAGCAAAACATTTTCCTAACCAGCTTTCCGGCGGAGAGCAGCAGAGAATAGCGATTGCCCGTTCATTATTTAATCAGCCGAAAATTTTATTTGCGGATGAGCCTACAGGAAATCTTGATGAAAGCAGTAGTGGGACAATAATAAATTTACTTCAAAAATTGCAAAAAGAATTAAATTTTGCTTTAATAATGGTAACACATAATACCGAACTTTCCGATCTTGGCACGACAAGATTAAGAATAAAGAACGGGATGTTAATAACCAACTAAATTAAAAACAGATAAATGAAAGAGCCAAAAGTAAACATTAACGGTGAAATTTTTTCTCCGGAAGACGCAAAAATATCCGTTTTTGATCATGGGCTTCTTTATGGTGATGGAGTTTTTGAAGGAATTCGTTTTTATAACGGAAGAATTTTTAAATTTGACGAGCATATAGATCGCTTAGAAGAATCAGCCCGGCATATTATTTTAAAATTACCAATGTCATTAGATGAAATTAAGCGGGAAACCATTAAAACCATTAAAGCTACCGGAATGGAAAACGGATATATTCGTCTGATAGTAACTCGTGGTATTGGAACGCTTGGGATAAGTCCATACACATGCGCAAAAG
>JAOZNZ010000622.1 GCA_029933535.1 bacterium
TTCATTTTTTTGTTTTGTTTTTTTGGTTGTTAGATTTATCAATGGAGGGTCGCCGTCCCCGGCGACCTTATTCACGAAACATTTTTCAAACATCAATGGGCGCAAGTTAGGACGTTGGGGACAACGTCCCTCCATGTTTAATGTTTTTGGTTAGCATTACCTAAACATGAACGATTGTGTTTTTGGGTCGTTATCCGTTAATTGCGATCTGTCAACAATTATATCAATTTTTGCTTGAGCGAGTATTTTATCTCCTTCTTTTAAATTAAATTTTCCATCGTTATTTGCATCTTTTAACGCTTCGGCGAAAACCTGAATTCTAAACTGGTCGCTTCTCGTGGTAATCAAGTTACATATTTTACCATAAATCTCTGGTGAAATACCTTTTATGTCAAGAATATCAGTGTTTTTTTTATATTGTCTTGTTTTTCCTGTTCCATTTAAAATATTTTTCGCAAGTTTTGAAGTAATTCCCGGAAGTGAACTTAAAATTCTCAATGAAGCTGTATTGATATTAATTTTTCCTCTGACAGTTCCCGGAGCGAGATATGCATAATCGAACCATGCGAAACCGGAAGTTTTTTTCTCATTAAGCCCATGCGGGATAATTTTTAAGCGGACGCCTTTTTTTGAAGAGATATGTTCCGGGAAGATCATCCCGCAATAGACGCCGTCATTTTTTTCGAATTGAAAATTTTCTTTGCTAATCACCTGTTTATAAATGTCTTTTCGAGCAATATTTTTAAAATATTTATTTGTAAGCGGTAGTTTATCATAATGATTTTCATTAAAGTTAAAGACATATACATCCATTTTCGCGTTATAGTTTTCTTCAAGAAATTCTGTGGTATTAATAGAGTCGTTTAAGCCGAAAAGATAAAGCCCATAATTCATTTTTTCAAGTGATTTATTTTCCCATTCCCAAATCCCTTCATCGTTGTTTTTTCTGGTATAATACATAGCTGTGGAATATCCCGGCCCAACGGAAAATTTATCATCTTTTTGAACTCTAAGAATTTTGTTGCCCGGAATTGAATAACCGTCAATCTGCAGAGAACTTTTTGCACTTTTGATAATTGGAAATTCTTCACCTTTCAGTTTACCTGAAAGAACTCTTAACGTCTGTCCTTCCCAGATTCCGGGTTCCCAGTTTGAGTTTTTAGCCAGAACAGCATTTGCTTTAGACTGAGCGATTTCACCAAAAGCCGGGCGCCAGCCTTTTATATGCGTACCTTTTTCTTCCGGATCAAGCCGAACTCCCGAAACAGTAAAATAATTTCCAATAGATTTAAGAACTTTTGTGTCGCCTTTTTTACCGCCAATATTCTCCCGGTCTTCAGCCGCGCGAATTTTTTGTATTTCAGCAAGTGAAACCATTCTATTATTTTTAATATGCGGTTTGTTCCGATTGCTTCGTGGGTTAGAATGGTTTATGGCTCTTCTTTTTGTGCCGCCAAAAGTAGGTTGAGTTGATTTCACCCAATTATAATGAGTAGGATCGAATTTTTCCGTGGAATAATTTTGTTCTTCAGGTTCAACGCTTCCGTATTCAATGGTTCTTGCGACAATTTGATTATATTGGTTTTTCAGGGTCATTGAAAGGAAACCACCTTCACGCGGCATACCAAGAATTACCATATCATCGCCTGGTTTTACTCCATTATAATCCAAATTAATACGATACTTATCAAGAGGCTGAACAACAACCCAGTTACGCCCGCTTTTATGAATTCCCTGTCGAATTCCCGTAGGAGAGTTTCTATATTTGGAAGGATTTTTACTATGGATTT
The DNA here is from genome assembly GCA_029933535.1 of bacterium. GTDB lineage: Bacteria > Auribacterota > UBA3054 > UBA3054 > B51-G9 > B51-G9. The sequence goes on from JAOZNZ010000622.1 coordinate 1,791, forward strand.
CTATCATTTCATATTTCATTTGATCTTTTTTCCAATCTGCGCCACTGACAGTTACTTTATCATAATCAACGTCGGTAATTTTGTATCTAACGCCCCAAAGAAAATCTGGCAATTCAAAACACGGATATTTTTCCTGAGCAGAAGAACCCCAGGTTCCATCGTTTGGTGTGCCGAACTCCCGGTCAAAAACCGAGCGTTTGTTTGTAAGATAAAAATAACCGTTAGGCGGGATTGATGGATTCGGGTTATCATATCTTCCCTGCCTTGCTACGCTGTAATGAACAGCTTTTTCAATTAAACCAACCTGGTCGGCATAAGAGCCGGTATTAATAACAACTTTCCAGTTGCTAAGGCTTATCGGTTTATCGCTAATATTAATCAGTTCAATAATATCCGGTCTCATAATATAAACGATATCGAAGCCATTTTTATTGCTGAAAGCTTTAAAATCAGTAGTTTTTTTCATTCCGCCAACATAACCGGTATCTTTACATGAAGTAAGATTAACGCGTAAAAAACCGTTTTTCGCTTTTATCGGTTCGCCGTCTTTATATGCCCATCTCAGCATATCCATTTCTTCTTTATCATCCGGAATTTCTATTGTTGTACCTTTTAAATCTTCTTTTTTTATAGTAATAACTTCTGAGCGTGAATGTGAAGCCGGCTCTCCGTCAACATCCATAAATCTATTATATCCCTTCCACGGAGTTCGACTAACATTTTTAA
>JAOZNZ010000623.1 GCA_029933535.1 bacterium
GTTATGGCAGGTTTAGACTACGATTTTCCCTGGACCCGTGATGCAGCGATAAATTCATGGAATGGCGTAAGTTTGATTGTACCTGAAATTGCTAAAAACACTTTACTTTCCATGGTCGAAAAAGTTGATGGTGAATTGAGAATTAATCATCACCAATATTGGGATGCAATTGTCTGGACTACCGGTGCGTGGGAACATTATCTTTATACCGGTGACAAAAAATTGCTTGAAATTGCTCTTGAAGCAACAACGAACTCGCTTAAATATTTTGAAAAAACAGAATGGGATGAGGAACTTTGTCTGTTCAGAGGCGCTGCACATCCTGCTGACGGAACAAGCGGTTATCCAATTGTTTACCGAATCGGTGATGATGGAAACGGCAGCACATGTATCGGTGACTGGCCTGCGGCGAATCCTGATAAAGTTCATCCAGTTGGTTATGGAATACCCATGCATGCTCTTTCAACCAATTGCCTTTATTATAACGCTTACAAAGTTGCCGGATTGATGGCAGACGAGCTTGGAAGTCATCCGGAAGAAAATTGGTCAATAATGGCGGAAAAAGTTAAAAATGCTATCAATCAACATTTTTGGATGGATGACAAAGGTTATTATCGCCATCTGGTTGATCCGCTCGGAAATTGCGATAATCAAGAGTGTATTGGACTTGGCTACACACTAATTTTTGATGTTGCTGACACCGAACGTTCGAAAAGAGTTTTGGAAAATGTGAAGCAGGTTCCCGCTGGAATTCCCGTTGGGTGGCCGGATTATCCCCGCTACGAGAAAATTCCCGGTGAAACCTATGGTAGACATTCCGCGTGCGTTTGGCCGCCGTTTGAAGCTATGCTCGCTTCCGGTGCAGGAAAAAACGGCAGAATTGATATTTTAATGCATGTTGTTAATACTATAGCGAAATATGCGTGCCGTGATTTGCATTTCGCGGAAGTTTATCATCCAATGACAGGAGAAATTTATGGTGGAGTTCAGGAATGTGAAGGTAATTTAGAATATGAATGGGTTTCCTGTGAACGCCAGACCTGGAGTGCGACATGTTTCATAAGACTTATTTTGCTTAATGTTATTGGTATGAACTTCACAACAAAAGGCGTTGAATTTAAGCCACAGATTACAGAAGATATTTCCCCTCTTTCTGTTAAAAATATTAAATACAGAAAGATGGATATTGATATTGAAATAAAAGGTTCCGGCAACAAAATTTCAGAATTTTACATTGCTGGCGAATTGCAGAAAGAAGCTTTTCTGCCGGCTGATTTGGAAGGAAAAAAGAAGATCATAATTGCTGTGACGATTTAAATTATTTTTTCACTACCATCCCACAGACTTTAATTTAAGTTTTTAACAACCAATAAACAGGGAGTTTCGTACTGTAAAGTCATAAAACAAAATATAAAATTACTGCCCACGGAAAACACAGATTACACGGAAATTTTTAAATAATTATTTTTAAAATCCTAATATTTACAGACATTTACAAAATAAATAAAATTGTTTGTCCGTGTAATGATCGTGATTACACGTTACTTCGTTAGCCGTATTTTCCGTGGGACGGTAGTGTTATTTTTTCTTTTCTTTTCCAAACATTTTTTGTGCCATTTTCAGTTGAGTTTCTTGCAGTCTTAATTGATTTTCCAAAAAAAGTTCTAAGGCATTCTGCTGATTTTCATTTAATATTTCGCCTGAATTTTTTACGGTATTATCATTTAACTTTCTTTTTTGCTGAAGGTATTTTTCCATTTGGTTTTCGGTCCAATCAAAAGGATTTGAATTTTTCATTTCAGGAAAATTTTCTTCTTCTTTTAATTTAAGACGTTCATCCCCCATAACTTTAACAAGCCGGTTGTTTTGTTCAGTAGTTAAATTCTCACCAGACAGTAGCAACTGCTGATTAATCTTGTTACAAACTACTCGGTCTTCCATAGAATCCATATAACCTTCATATTTTTTATAATCCACATCGCCAAGCATTTCTTTAATCATAGAATCTACTACTTTTTGTTCGTTTTTTATTTGCTCTTTAAGAGCGTCTTTTTGCTCTTTGTCTGCCTTCATCATTTTCATGCCGGAACTGGCACCTATCATAAACCGATGGGAAAGAAGATTCCGAAATATTTCAGTATCCATTTCGTCCAATCCTAATTCTTTAATAAGGCTGCCGAACACAGGATTTATTAAAGTATTCTCAATTTGCATCCGCATAGTTTCCTGCATTTCAGGGGATTTCATCATTTTAGCAAGCCCGGACGCGAATTTTTCCCCAGCGGTTTCTTTTTTATTTTTCTCGGTTTCAGCAGCAACGTTCTCTAATTTTTCAGTTTGCTGTTCTACCTGTATGGCAAGTTCATCTTTAGAACTTTTCAAATCAGCAATTTCTTCCTTGTAATCAACAATTGTTTTCATTAATTTTACAGTTTCAGTTTTTGAAACAGCAAGTTCCTGCACAGCATCTTTTATTTCCAGATTTTTTTCGTTTAACTGTTCCCGCAGTTTTTT
>JAOZNZ010000624.1 GCA_029933535.1 bacterium
AACTTACTAAAATAAAGATATTTAACTCAATATAATCGGGTACGACCCCATACAAGTAAAACAGGTTTTATGAAAATAGGTCAAAAATATGGGTTTGTATTCGGTGGGAATAATGCTAATTTTCGAACAGTAGCACATGAACTTGGACATGGTCTTAATTTGATACATACTAAACGTGATGCAAAAAATATAATGTATGATAAACAATCCTCAAGCAAATGGCGTTTACGTGATGATCAATGGGAGACATTAAGAAATGAATTATAAAATAACACTAAATAAAAGAGGTGAAAATGAAAAATCATAAAATAATTATTACGTTATTAATTACAATTTTTTCGATTAATAGTTTAACAGCCGAAACAGCAGTTCCAAGCGAAGTTGCTAAAGTATCTAAAATATCAATTACAACAACGGATATTTCAGATGTTTTTATCTATGCCTGGCAGGCAAAAAAAATAACAAACCTGCTCGCCAAAACGGAAAATACAGAAAAAATTGATGATAATATAATGAAACAATTGAAATTGGTAACCGGATTAAACACAAATAAAGATTGTCGAAGCACATCATATCATGGCATTATAAATTATCTTAAAAAAAGAAATATTCCAGGAAGTAAAAGAAAAGCACTTGTAAATATCTTAACATTAGCGCTTAAAGACCCTGACACACACATAAAAAATAATATTCCTTATTCTATAGTTGTTGATAGCAAATACTTCAAACCGGAAGATTTTGACGATGAAGCGCGAAACAGAATTAAAAACGCTTTAAACAGAGAACCAACCCCGCCTTTAATACTACTCGGCGGGCTAATCAATATTATTCCCGAATTAACTGTAGACAAAGTAAAACCATATACTTATGGCGGGCGGCGTAATCCATCCGGCAACGGCTGGGCATTGGAAATGGCAAAAGCGCGGAATGGTGATAAGAAAAGTATAGAGTTTATTATAAATACACTGGAAAGTAATACAAATTTAGCTGTTAGAATTTCTCGATTTGAATTATATTTTTTATATATTCCCCAACCTGAAATAATGGAATATCTAATAAAATATTTGAATTTGATTAGTGATATAAAAACTCTTGGTTGTGAAGCAACATGGGGATATGTCGATGTCCTTCGTATTTATGCAAGAATGCTTGAGGATTTTCCATTAACCGATATAGAATGTGGAGCTGCAGGAATAAAAGAACTTAAAATGTGTCGTGAATGGGCAAAAGAACAAAAAGAATGGAATTTTATAGAAAAAGTGTATAACGACAATTAGTAAATATAAAAAAAATCTCGCTAAGGAGCTAAGCTCTCCAGCATACGCGGGGCGGGGCGCAATGAGAATAAAAAAATATGAATCGTATTATAAATAAAAATATTTATTCGTGTTTATTAGTGTTCATTAGGGTAAAAGAAATTGTATAATGGTCTGATAAATTAGGACAGAGCAAAAAGGTGTTCGTTTTGTTATAATGATATAAATAATTATTGCAGTACGATTAAGGGAAGAACGATGTTGTGAGAATCTGGTTTTACTTCTAACAGTCAATATGATATAATTTTACAAATAAGATATTTTAAATTAAAATAAATTGAGTTTCAATATAAAAGGATAAAACAAAAAAATAACAAGGAGTTTTTGAATGCCAATTATTTCAATGTTTTACGGGATAATTATCAGAATGTATTTAATTGATAATAAACACCACAATACGCCACATATTCATGCTAAATATGCGGAGTTTGAAGCTTCAATTGCTATTGATGAAGGCGAGATCCTTGCCGGTAAACTCCCCAAAAAACAATTGCGGTTAGTTCAAGCATGGATAGAATTACATAAAGATGAGTTAATTGCCGATTGGGAAATATCAATTAGTGGAGAAAATCCATACAAGATTAAACCATTGTAGAGGAGATATTGTTATGTATTGGGATGTAAATATTGTCAAACCAAAGTCTGAATACAAAATATATGTTGAACTAAGAAACGGAAAAAAAGGATTGTTCGACATGAAACCCTATTTAAATAAAGGGGTCTTTAGTGAATTGCAGGACATAAATTATTTTAATCAAGTCGATGTTTTATTCGGGGCGGTAACTTGGCCAAATGAACAAGATATTGCACCAGAAACATTAGTTAGTGAAATGGAATTAGTAAATGAAGAACCAGTATAAAGGGTTACATAACATTTTTATTATAAATATTTAGCCATTGTAATGGTCTGATAAATTAGGACAGAGCAATAAAGTGTTTATTGTGTTATGATTATATGACGCGTTTGGCAATCGCCGGTCAAGTTCTTATTGTTATGAAAATCCTAATGAAACAGCCAACTTACCCCACTTTACATTCTCAACGAAAGAATATCTCTCTGACGCTAAGTTATATTTATATGCATATCGCGTTTACGACCCAATAGCAGGACGTTGGACACAAAGCGAGTCATGTCTGTGAGATTATGAGTAATGTTAACTTTTAACTTTAAATTACCACATGAGAAAAAACAAAAAAA
>JAOZNZ010000625.1 GCA_029933535.1 bacterium
TGTTGTCCTTTCTTTCTCAATGACATTAATATTATGGATAGCAACAAGTTTGTATGTAATTTTTATTTCTGAAAAATATAATGCAATTTCTTTATTTTCAAGATATTATATTTGTATAACTCCATTACTATTAATTTCCTTAACTCTCAATACCCATAAATTTGTTCAGCAAAACAAATTTTCTATGCCACGCCTGCAAGTTATCTTCTTCGGCGCGACAATCACCATCTTTTGTTGTTTGACTGCTTATATTCTTCCCGCATTTGTCACAAAAAGAATTGACGGCAATGCCTTATCAATAAGCGGCTGGAGCATTAAAGACAAACCAATAATTTATTCTGCCATTTTAATAGGAGGATTTCTTTTTGTATGGGCTGCAGGTCAATTATTATTAACCGGTAGATCAAGATTATATGCTCTTATTGCCGGAATGCTTATTTTAACAATTGTCGCTTCTGCGCGACAGAACAAATACGCTTCTTCAATTTCAGTTCCGGCAATTCCAATTTCAAGAATGATAGATGAAAATGTGCCAAAAGACGCACCGTTAATTTATGTCGGCGGCAAATATGATAAAAGCTTGTTTTTAACTGAAATGCTTTCTCCTCGACATTCAAAAAGATTTCTAAGTGTTAAGAATAACAATCATTTTTTACAAAATATTTTCTCACCAAAACTTTTTAAGAAAATAACTTATATTCTCGCACCATCAAATTATACATTACCGATAAAACCGATTTCTGAAACTAATGAATATTCACTATATAAATTAAAAATGGTACAATAGTTTAACAAACTATACCAAACCATTTTATCCATGATGAATAATTGATAATCCGCATTCGACAATATTTGTCGAGTGTCATCGACAATAAATGTTACTTCATTCTTTTTTCGCGGAGCGGGAGCTCCGCGCAAGGTCACATCAATCAAATATAACAACATCCATCATTCCATCACTCCATTGCTTGCGCCGGGAACCCGGCATACTCCTGGCACCAGTGCGAAATCCAAAATCAGAGATCCAAAATCCAAAATGTAATCACTTCCTCACCGTCCCATTTCCACAAATCATATATTTATAGGATGTTAATTCTACTAACCCTACAGGTCCACGTGCATGAAGTTTATCCGTGCTTATACCCATTTCAGCACCCATACCAAACTCACCTCCATCTGTAAATCTCGTGCTTGCGTTCACATAAACAGTTGCCGAATCAATTGATTGAAGAAAATGAGCTCCTTCATAATGATCCTCGGTTACAATTGCGTCTGAATGATGAGACCCGTGTTCATTAATAAAATCAATTGCTTCTTCAAGATTACCAACAATTTTTACTGAAAGAATCAGGTCGAGATATTCAGTTTTCCAATCTTCTTCAGTTGCTGGAACTGCCGAGGGATCAATTTTTAAAACTTCTTCACAGCCGCGAATTTCAACGCCGGCTTTTCTGAGTTTTAAAAACAATGGAGGAAGAATTTTTTCTGCTATTTCTTTGTCAATAAGAAGATTCTCCATCGCGTTACAAACTCCCGGACGCTGTACTTTTGCATTGAAAGCTATAGCAATTGCTTTGTCTATGTCAGCTCCTTTTGCAATATAAGTATGGCAAATACCATCATAATGTTTGATAACAGGTATCCGACTTTCTGTTGCAACCTTTTTTATAAGACCTTTCCCGCCACGCGGAATTATTACATCAATATATTCTTCCGCGTGAAGCAGATGGTCAACTGCTTTACGGTCAGTTGTTTCGATAAACTGAACAGAGTCTTCCGGCAAACCTGTTTTTTTCAACGCTGCACGCAAAATGTTTGAAATAATTAAATTTGAATGAAAAGCTTCACTGCCGCCACGTAGAATTACAGCATTGCCGGACTTTAAACACAGTCCCGCTGCATCTGCTGTAACATTTGGCCGCGATTCATAAATTATAGCAATAACACCTATAGGAACCCGGATTTTTGTGATCTCAATTCCGCTCGGTCGATTTTTCTTATCAAGTATTTCTCCAACCGGATCTATTAGATCAGCAACTTCACGCAACCCTGTCGCCATCGACTGTATTCGTGTATCTGTTAATTCAAGGCGATCGAGCATAGCTTTAGACAGCCCTTTTTTCTTACCTGCATCAAGGTCTTTAATATTTTCTACTTTAATTGTTTCATGTTCAGCAAGAATTAAATCTGCCATTGCGCGAAGTGTTTTGTTTTTATCATCAGGTCTTTGATTAGCAAGAATTCGTGATGCTTTTTGCGCGCGTTTACATACGTTTGAAACATAATTTTCAATATTCATAATTTCCTCATAATTTAAAGCGTTTTAAAAAATTAATATTATTACCGCTGCCCAAAATAATATTTTTTGGACAAGTGTAGATTATTATATCAAATAATAAGGTTTATAATCAACATAATATCATAACGACTAATTGGGCTCAATGAATTTTTCTGGGGGACGGCTTTGTATATTTTGCTTTTTTTACTTTTGCAAATTTTATCCAACCGACCTTG
>JAOZNZ010000086.1 GCA_029933535.1 bacterium
TTCGGTGTTCGGTGTTCGGTGTTCGGTGTTCGGTGTTCGGTGTTCGGTGTTCGATGTTCGGTGTTCGATGTTCGGTGTTCGGTGTTCGGTGTTCGGTGTTCGGTGTTCATTATATCCACCACTCCATCACTCCATTACTCCATTTAGGACGCTGGGGACAGCGTCCCTCCACTCCAATGCTCGCGCTGGGAAGCGCGGCTTACTCCATATTCATATTGCAATAGATGAGAGATATTCGTATAATTTATTATAATGCAATACGAAGATAATATTTATGAAATAGCGGAAGACGCTCCGTCATTTAATTTAAGTGAATGGTTTCGAGATGTTTTGTTCGGAACTAAAGAAGCCGTAAGAGGAAAGGTTATCTTTTTGTCAAGTTTGTTTTTACCCTGGTATGTATGGTCTATAACATTTTATCCCGAACCATTATTATGGTGGCTTACTACCGGAGCCAGCATGCTATTACTAACAATGACCATATTACATCCTCGCAGCTCGTTATACTGGATAGCGCCTTGTTTTTTATTGTTCAACACTTTATATTTCTGGCTGCCATGGCCGGGGATTAAAATGGCTTATATCGCGCCTGCAGCAGTTTGTTTTGGAGTTTTAGCTAACTCTCTAATAAAAGGTAAAGAAAACAATCATGAACAGTTTATAAGTTTTGATTTCAAAATCTTTCTCGCTTGTTTAATTTCCGCCGGCTTTATAGGAATCCTTTCTTTTTTTGACTGGAGCGAATCCGCATCATGGTATGAAATGGCGCAACAACTGCGTAGAATTCCAATACTTAGCGAAAAAGAAAAATATGTTACGTTACGCTATATATGGGTATGGCTGCTTGCCGTTTCGGTTTACAGTATATTAAGACGCCTTATAAGAAATCTGAAAGATATTCATACAATTTTCTGGAGCTTGCAATTTACATCCATAATTATTACTGCCTTTGGCTTGTTTTCATATATAACAAGACAATATATGGTTTCGCATTATATTTACGAAAGAAGAATAAACGCTACATTATCTTCACCGGCTGTATTAGCAGACGCATTTATGGCGATTTTTGTCATCGGGATATATCTTTTAAAAATTAGCAAATCACTTACAGCACGAGTGTTCTTAATAATTGCTCTCACCGCACAACTTACAGCGATATTTTTGAGCGGATGCCGCACAAATTTTATTTTGATAGCTGTTTATCTGTTGATATTGGGAATAATTTATATCAGGAAATTTATCAAAAAAACAAAATGGTATATTAGCGCCGGTGTTATAGTATTTTTTGTGATAATAGCATTTGGCGGATTACATATTACAGGTCGAATAACAAAAACAAAAATATCAAGACTGCCTGTAATAAAAAGAATAATAGAATGGAATAAGGAATATAAATATAAAAAAACTTTGAAGAAAACTTTGCTTAAAGGTCGGTTCGGCCATTGGACTGCTGCTGAAAGTATGATAAAACATAATCCAATGTGGGGAGTTGGAAGCGGATTGTTTGAACAAAAATATAAATCTTACCACGATGCAAAAGACTTCTTCTGGTATGCACGGGCACACTGCGTCCCACTGCGAATATGCGCCGAAGGAGGTTTTGTAACTTTCATTGCATTTTCAGCTTTTTTAATTCTGGGAGTTGTACGGTTGTCATACGGATTTACACGTCGTGCAATGAAGAAGGAACCGGAGTGGTCAAAATTAACACGCACGGTGGCGATTATATTTTTAATGATATTTATATCTTCATTCTTTACTGATATTTTTTATGAAAACTCCGAAAGCGTAATGCTTTTATCAATTCTTTCTGTGTGTGGAGCATGCGGACATAAACACACAGGACGTTTATTAAGTCAGCATTTCATTTTTTTCAGGCGCAAATTTAATAAGATTGAAAATGAATTAAACATGTTTTTTATTGGTATAGGCTGGGAATATTTAGGCTTTATAAAAATTAAATCTATTTTAAAAATTATCATAATCTTTTTACTTTTATTTATAATATTTTTGGGCGTTTCTAATGCATCAATCAAACGACAAAAACTTTTTTCTAACGAAAAACTTGATTATGGTTTTCTAAATAAATATAAAAAACAATGGTTCATTATTGGCCGGCACGCAATGACAGGATTTATTGCAAATGATTCTGTATTTACTTTTAGTTTCAAATCATTGAATACAAAAGTGGCGCAGTTAGGTCAATTTTTAGAACTTTATATCAATAATGTATTAATCGAAACGCTGCCGTTAAACTCAGTCAACGAACAAATAATATACTGCGATATTTCCAGATTCTCAGGCAGCAAAGTTAAAATTGATTTTAAGGTCAATCGTATTTTTATTCCTCTAAAAGAAAAATGGTTTATAGATCCACATAAATATGGCGCTCTAATAACAAAGCCAAAACAGATACATGGCGACTTGGAAACAATTCAAAAGGATGTTCAAGGCAACAAAAAAATTAAATGGATTTCGGAGTAATTGAATGCTATCACAGAGACGGATTAAAAAACATCTGAAACGTTTGTTAAGCATAACAATTCAGGTTCATGAATATGCCGGCAGCCGAGGATATTTTATTCCCGGAATATTTTTGCCATGGTATATCTGGTCATTATTATTTTATCCCGAAACAGTGTTATGGTGGTTGGTCACAGCTTTAAGCTTTATGCTCGTAAGCATTAGTTTTATTCGACCGCGCAGTATGCTATATTGGATAATTCCATGCATCTTTTTATTTAATAATATTCAAATATTCAAGTTACCGTGGCCGTATATAAAAATGAGCTATATTGGTTCTCTGGCTGTATGTTTCGCGGCAGTTTTCGGTATATATAACAAACAGAGAAACGAAAAAAAACATGTCGCATTCAGTACAGATTTTCAACTGTTCTTCGTGTGCCTTTTTATTGCGGCACTACTTGGAGTTGTATCAAATTTGATGCCGGAGCAAACGGCATCAATTGAAGAATTAAAAATACAATTCCGTGTTATTCCTTTTATAAGTCAAAGCAACCATTTTATTTCAATGAGATTTTTATGGTTGTGGTGCTGCGGAATTTCATTATATTGGGCACTAATTAAACTTATTAAAAGTAAAAAAGACATCAAAACGCTGCTGTGGAGTATTCAATGGTGCAGCCTGCCTATATCATTTTTTGGAATTTATTCTTATATAACACGAACTTATATGATCGATTTATATTTTTTCGAGCGAAGAATATGTTCAACATTCTCTTCACCGGCTGTTCTTGCAGATGTATTCACAGTAATCTTGATATTTGGCGTTTATCTTTTTCGATGGAGCAAGTCGTGGATGCTAAAATTAACACTTGCCTTACTGATGATATTTCAATTTATTACAATTGTTTTAAGTGGGTGCCGGGCAAATATAATTATTCTTGCCGGTTTCGGATTGGTGTGGCTTTTTATTTGTGTGATAAAAAAGTTTATCAGGCACCAATGGAAAACAGTTATAATTATTTTATTTGTTGCTTCAGCATCGATTATTTTCGTATTCGAATTACCGAAGATCCCTTTTGCAAAACATATTCCTGTTGTGGAAAGAATTAACTTTTGGAAAGATTCCATAGTTAGAAAACGGAACGTTCTAGGAACATTACTTGAAGGTAGAAAATGGCACTGGCAATGTGGTATGAAAATGGTTAAAAGTTCGCCGGTATGGGGAATCGGTTGCGGCCTTTTTGAACAGGAATATTCTAATTTCAAAGTCAGAAATGATTTATTCAGCATTGCGCGGGCTCATAATGTACCATTACGTTTTTTTGCCGAAGGTGGAATTATAACATTTTTTTTATTCTTAACTTTTCTAATATTAACAATAGTTCGTTTGTCCCGCAGCTTTTTCCGCAGAGCGAAAGAATCTGTTCCTGAATGGTCATCATATCTTCAAATGATTTCTATTGGTTTGTTGGCACTGTTTTTATTATCATTATTTTCTGATATTCTTCTCGTGAGGGAAGAATGCGTTTTTTTTGTGGCAGTAATTGCCGCATGCGCCTCAATCACATATAGCAAGTTCCCGGATTTTGACAAAAATAATTTTTTGTCAATTCGCTCAATGTGGAAAAAAGCAGAACGAAGAACGCAACGTGCTTTCCGGTTGATAGGATGGATCTATTTATGTAAAACGCGTTTGAGCCGTGTATTAAAAGTTATCGCATTTGTAGTTTTATTTATACTTTTTATTTTTGGACTTCTAAACGCAAAATCCAGACGGCAGGTGAAATTAAAGACCGGACAATTATCATACGGCTTTTACGGCAGAGTTCCCGAAGGTGTTTCAAGACATCGCTGGAGCTCAATGGGAGAACATGCTTTAACAGAATTAAAAGTTAATAGGAATATTTTTTATTTTGGTTATAGAGCAGTAAATAATCGGATGGCGATCTTAGGATGCAAACTTAAACTTTATATTAATGGAGTTTTAACAACTTCCCTTCCGCTTAATTCAACAAAAGAACGCTGGGTTTATTGTGATATGACTGCTCTTAAAGGACAGCATATTCGAATTGAGTTTATAACAAAGAAAGCATTTAACCCGTTAAAAGAACATTGGTTTGCTGATAATTATTCGTATGGAGCTGTAATAACAAAACCTATGTGGACAAACAAAAATCCTGAGAGCTTAATGAAAACAAAAAAAGAACTTTTGATAATGCGGTGGAGTGAATCCACAATCCGTGATCCGTAATCCGTGATCCGAATAAGAATGTGGTATCAATATCCTGAAAGGATATAACTTGAATAGCCGTAGGTTGCAAGCAAACCTACGGGTTAAAGCATAACAACAACGCAACCCCGGAGGGGTTGAACAAATATTTTCAAGTAAAAAGGAATGAAGAAATTCTAACATGAACATAAATGCATGTAACTTTGTTATGAATTTTCATAACAAAGTTACAATTCAGTATATTTCACAGCTTTGCCTTTCGCTTTATCGGCGGGATATTTCTCTGCATTTTTGTCTATCTTTTTATCAGCAGCTTTAATGATATCTATATTCAAATCATTAGCCATAAGAATAGAGTAAAGCAAAATATCTGAAAGTTCATCCGCAATATTTTCGCGTTGAACAGAGTCATTCACAAGTTCTTTTGCTTCTTCATCGGTTTTCCATTGAAATATTTCAAGAAGCTCCGCTGCTTCAAGAGAAATTGACAAAGCTACATTCCTTGCTGAATGATATTGCTTCCAGTCACGCTCTTCACGAAATTTCAAAGCTTTAGCGATAAGGTCGTCAAGTTGCATTAGAATAATCAGAAGTTAATCTGGGAAACAGCATTATGGAGTGTTACGCCACGAAGTAAGGTTCTCCGCAAATAAGAACGAACATCAGAAGTTGACCATGGTGAATTAGAATATGCTTTACTATCAATTTTTTGATAATTAATTCTTTCATTTGAGTCCAAATCATAAACGACAATATCAGCATCAAAAAGAGCTTTGTAAGTGATCCAGTAAACAAAATTCCAATTTGCACCTGCACCTACAGCATAACATTCATTAATACGGAAACATAACAGATATGTAGCTCCAAGCCTGTCAGCTTCTTCTCTACTGTTTACAATCACTGCTCTGCGGAAAACATCATAACCGCGAAGTCGGTTATAAATTGCCAGCGCGAAATCCTCGTATGGATTTTTCAATGCGCTGACTTCGCCCTTCCCGAAAAGTAATTCCTGAGCGAACCATGATTTACATTTTTGTTTTTGGTAGTCAATGTACGCAGGATTTAACCTGCCAAGCGGCATAATGGCAATAATCTTATCGTTATGACCACGCTCAGCAAGAGCCAGAGGTGCCGGTTTGGTAATTTGACTTGTTGCGCAACCTGAAAACAATGCCAACAGGGTAACAATTCCTAACAGGTTTACAATACTTCTTTTGATGAGTGATGATGTTTTCTTCATTTACCTTATTCTCAGGTTGAAGTTAAACACATTAAAGTGCGTTATTTAATATTATGCGGAACTGCCGACGGTTTATTCGGCATTAAAGTAATTACAACACGGCGATTCATTCTCTGACCGTCAGGTGTTGAAGAATCAGCTACAGGCCTTTCAGAACCATATCCTGCAACAGCAAGATGCGTTTGATCAATCAATCCTCTATCTCCAAAATAATGTAGCACCGCAAGTGCACGGGCTGAAGATAGTTCCCAGTTTGAACGATAGCCGGTGGATGACACTTCGCTTGGGTCTGTATGACCTTCAATAGCGACATAATAATCCGGATACTCATCTGTAACCGAGCGACCTATTTCATCGAGAACAGGATATATAGCTTCTTTTAGTTTAGCGTGGCCCGGTTCGAACAGTATTTCGGAAACGAGCGTCACTTGCAATACGCCTTCAGGAGTCGTATCTACGCGGACATATCTTCCATCAGCGTTAATCGCATCGGCAATGGTATAACTGGCAGCAATTAATTTTTCATTTTGAGCCATTAAGTATCTGTTTTGTGCTTCCATAAGCGCAAGTCTTTTTTCGTATTCTGCAAGAGTTTTCGTGGTAACAACAGCAGCACCGGTGGCGGGGTTATAGTCAGCATATTCTTCATGCATCCTGGCTTTGTGAACCTCATAAACTTCACCTGCAACCATACCAAGTACAGCTCCTGTTCCAGCTCCAATTCCGGCTCCGATAGCCACACCGACTCCTCCGCCTGCCGCACCGATACCGGCACCGATTCCACCGCCTATAAGTGCGCCGATAAGAGTTCCGCGTTGAATGTTTGTGCAACCGGATAATAGAGCAATTGCTAATAATACACAAGTAATTTGGCGTTTCATTCTGTTACCTCCGGAGGAAGAACGTTATTTTTCTTCATTATAATTTTATGAGTTAAGATGTAAATAATAATTATTGTTACAACAAACAATAAAATCCATAAATATTGTTCGTGTAAAAAATCTTTGCCTTTATGCACCAGTTCTTTATAAGTCATATCACTTGCTAAACTCGCAAGATAATATCCTGTTCCGGCAAGAAGAGCCGTCCAAATACCAGCCCCAAGCGTGGTATAAAAAGTAAACTTTCCAAGCGGCATTTTCGACAATCCCGCCGGAATAGAAATCAATTGTCTAATTGCCGGAAGCAGTCTGCAAACAAAAGTTGTAATATCGCCGTATTTATTAAAAATTTCTTCTGCGCGTTCAACTGTTTCAGGTTTCAAGAAAACGTATTTACCGTATTTGTGTAAAATAGGGCGGCCAAGTTTTAAAGATAAATAATAATTAATATAGGCTCCCAAAATTGAACCTAACACACCGCATAAAACTACAGCGATCAAATCCAACATCGGATTGCCAAAAAGCAATTCTCCTCTATATGCCAGAAATCCTGCCGGAACCATTACAACCTCACTTGGAAATGGTATAAAAGAACTTTCAATTGTCATCAAAACAAAAACAATTAAAAATCCCCATAAATGAGCATGTGCTGCAATTTGTTCAATATATCCAACAAGTATCTCTGTCATATTTTTTTTATCGGATTACAATAATGTCTTATTTACCTTCCAGATTCAACGGTTCTACACGAAAGCGAAAAGTCGTTTCCTTTCCATCAATATTAAGCGTTAGCATTGTGTTCAAACGCGTCAATAGAAGCCTGTATGGAATTTTTACTTCTTCATCACCAAAAGCAATTGCTACATTGGTTGTATCAAGCATATCTTTTACATTATGAACAGCTTCGAGAAGTTGTTCAAATCGAACTATTTGGTCTAAGAATTTCTTGTTAAAGAAATACTTTTTACCGCATTCTTTGCAAGTTAATACCTCGTCAGGTCCCATTTTTAAAATAGAAAACGAAATATTTGCGTTACAACCAGTACATTTAAATTCTATATGGTTTGCATCTGAGTATTTTACAGAAGTCATAATTTCCAGTCGGGATTTACATCAGAATTAAAAGTTCAAGTATAAGTCGATATAAAATTATAGCAAATCAAGATTTGAATTGCAATATCACGAAATGTCAGGTCAGGTGTCAGGTGTCAGGTGTCAGTGTTTGCGAAGCGCCCGGAGAATTTCGGGCGATGTTCTTAAACTCCCCTCCTGTTTTAGGTGGCACATCCCGAGTATTCCCTCGGGGAGGGGTGCCCAAAGGGCGGGGTGGTTCTTGACCTTCCAACCTTCCAACCTTTCAACTATTAACTATCATCTCGGGCCGGACCGAGTTAACTTACTATTAATACGCTTCTTACATCGTTTTTCAAACTATTCCGCTATCTTAGAAGGCTGTTTTTGATACCAAAAATGCACGTTTAAGGATTTATTAAGCTGATTTAACTTATTTCTGGATATCCTATCAAAAAATCTATCTAATTTTATCATATCTTGTGTTTCGATACACTTAACTCGGTCCGACCTGGGGTGAAAATTATTTTGCTGTAAATCATTTTGCAGATGCGAGATTTTAATATAGTATCTTTTAAATTAATAGCGTCTTTAGCGACTCTTGCGCTGTGCCCTGCGGATGCCGGGTTTACAAAAACAATAATTTATCGACAATAAAAAAAGCCGGAGCTATTCTTATGAAATAACTCCGGCCGGTTGATTTTAAAAATTTATAAAATTATTTTCTTACTTTATTTCGGGATATTTTTACTTATATCATTCACTTCTTTGTTTTATTAACTTTGAAATTCTCGCTTTATCTTCCTCGGTTGTATAATCACTTATGAAACAACTCGTTTTTTCTTTGTCATTAATGAAAATCTTACCGTCATCTTTTATTGTTATAATGAATGTTTCTTCAACATCTTTCATTTTAATGTCATTTTCCTTTATAAAAGCAACTCCTATTTTCTCCATACGATTAAACACTACTTTTATATTGTTCATATCAATCAGTTTAATTTTTGTGCAATATGATTGAAAAGAAATGTCAAACTCACATAAATGAATTCTTTTTAATAACACCCATTTATCATTTTGTAATTCATAATAATCATATATCAAATCCATCCCGCCATCATAAATAACTGCAAGGCGGTTTGATTTTTCATCTAATTTTGCATCGTAAAATCTAAAATAACCTGATTTTCCTCCTGTTAATTCAGGATATTTTGTATTATTATTTGTTGATGCAATTTCAAGTATTACATTGAAATAATTTTCATCGGACTTTGCTTTTACTTTTTTAGTAATAATATTGCCGTCAAAGTTTATTTTCCGGCTTGGATGTTTAATTTCCTGATAATAATTTACCTTTGCCAAAGAAACACCGGCTAAAAAAACACATAAAATTATCGAGGTTAAATATAATAAAGTTTTCATTTTAAGTCTCCTGTTATTTTTAATTTTAATTAATTATTGTATTTCTTCTACTTCTTGGGTTCCTTTAATGTCTTCAAGTCCAATCCAAAATAAAAAATTTGTTGATAGCTTGCCTGGAAATTTAATAAACTGTACTCCATAACCATCAACAGATTTATTTTCCCAGTCCAAAATACCGGTAAAAGGACCTGTTCCATAAGATGGATCATATATTTGAGCGCCTTTTTTTACAAGAGCATGATCACCAAATACAGCAAGCGGATTACTGTTGCCCTGTCCGGCAACACCGGATTCGTCTATAGCATTCCATTTGTTGGGAAAAGTATATTTCTAATTGACTCCTTTATAAAAAATATCGACTAATTATATTATTCGATATAAAATGAACGGAAGCTTATTCGAATATATTTAGCATTTCCTTCTCTTCCTCTGTAAGCTCTCT
>JAOZNZ010000626.1 GCA_029933535.1 bacterium
CTATCGACCTCGCGCTTATCAAGCGCGCGCTCTAACCAACTGAGCTATAGGCCCACCATGCTTAACACGTTGTTTTCTTTAGCAATAAAGCACAACGCGAAGGTCTTTCTTATGAAAAAGGGGAATTAGCTCAGCTGGGAGAGCGCCTGGTTTGCAACCAGGAGGTCACCGGTTCAATCCCGGTATTCTCCACCATAGACCATAATCTCTTATTCATAAAAAAAGATCGAGCAGAACGAATTTTAAAACTTGCATTAATTGTAATAAATACATATAACCATGGAGCGAATATCATGAATTCAAAAATCGCACGAACAATTGTCCTATCGTTAGTAGCTATTATACTAGTATCATCTGCTTTGGCAGGAGACTGGAAACATTACGTATTTCAGGCAAGATCAGATATTAAAACTGATGGCACGGCCAACCCGACAAAATTAGTAGATTTCTGGGTGAACCAGGATGGTTATGAATCACGATTCACAATTTATAAACCTAATGTAAACGGCCTTCGCCTTTATATTGTATTTGAAGGCATATCATGGCAGGCATTCCAACAATACACACTTTTGGCCGCAACTTCTATTAAATCAATAGATATGCCCGATGGAACAAAAGTCCCGTTTGGTTTTCTTAATATGACAGATGCTGCATTAAGTTCCGGCGGCATTACTGTTAAAGCTCACATGAGCGGAGAATTTTTGAAACTTTACCATCACCAGCCTAGAATGAGTGTCAGAGTTATCGGACAACCCGGGCAGCCTATAGGTAATGTACCTAATGTAACTGTTGATTTAAAAGGCGGTAAAATTAATGTTGTAAAAGTGGATTATCCACGTTCGGCTATGACTATTAGCGGTGCAACAACAAATTTTACTACAGGCACAGTAAAAGTAAAACAATCCGGGGACGGTCGTGAAAGTTATATTAATGCTGTAAATGTTCGTGGTGGAAAGCTTGGGGATTGCGTGGCTGTTAATGGAATTAATCAATTGATCGTTAAAGGTCGTCGTTACAAAAAAACAACAATTGTCGGCGGAAGTACTACGGGAACATCTAAAACAGATGGGCCAATTGCTAAAATATATGCGTCCAACGGTCTTGGTGGAACAATCATTTCGGGAGAAGATAAATCCCCGAACGGAATAAGAAAAGTTATTTGTGTTCGAGGCGGTTCCAAAGCAAAAATTATTGCAGGTGATGATTCAACACCAACAACACCGATAGGAACAATTGGGAAGATAAGTATCAGCAATAAAAAATATGGTCAATATACAACGCTTGCGGACTGTGATTTTTATTCTTATTCGGCATCGAAGGTACGGTTGAACAAGAAAAACACAACATTTGCGGAAGTTGTTGGTTGTGATGTAATAACACCAAACGGAACATTTCCAATTGACGCAACATATAAGAATTTAAAAAAATAAAAAAAAAACAAAAAGCGGAACAATAAAAGTTCCGCTTTTTTTTGTATTTCCACTTTTTTTAATTACCATAAATGCTTATGAACAATACTCTCAAAAGACTTCTCGACTTGCAAAATCTTGATAAAGAAATAATTGAAATACAGCGCGAGAAAAATAATGTAATTGAGAAGTTACGGGATGAGCAAATTCGTTATCAGCAGGCAGCTGACGATCAATTTTCCAAAAAGGAAAATAAGAATCAGATGGAAGTAGATAAAAAGAAACTTGAACTTGATATTGAAGATGCAGAACTGAAAATTAAACATCTTGAAGGTAATCAGAAATTAGTTAAAAAAAATGACGCTTACCAGGCGCTTTCAAAAGAAATAAAAGCTGCACAGGAAGCAAAAATAAAAGCTGAAGAGGCTTTGGCGAATCATATTAAACAAACCGAAGAAAATTCAGTTGATCTTGAAAAAGGTAAAACGCAGGTTGACGAAATTAAAAAAGATTTGCTGAAAAAAGCCGATGAAGCAAAAGTGCAATTGTTGGAAATTCAGGGAAAATCTAAAAGATATAAACTTATTCGGAAAGATATTGTTAAAGAAATTAATGATAAATATATTTCTTCGTATAATAATTTGTATGAAAAACGTGCGCCAAAAATTATCGTTCAGGCAAATAATAGTATGTGCGGAGGATGTCACATAAGTTTACCCGCTCAAATCATTGCCGATATTATGTCATTAAATGATGGTGATGCATTGGTAACCTGCGAAAACTGCGGCAGAATTCTTTATATAGAAAGCAATGAAGCATTAGCTGAATAAAGTTTAAGAAAATATATTTTTGAAAATTTGTGCCCCGCAATTTTGCGGGGCATTTTTTTTACACTAATACCACGAAAAAGACTAATGCAATTCCTTTAACCACTAATGAACATTAATAAACACGAATGAATACAAATTTTATTTAAAATGCCGGAATGGTCAAAACATTTGATCTTTCCCTGCCACCGAACACCGAACACCGAACATCGAACATCGAACATCGAACACCGAACAAGGATTAACGATTTTTGATTTTAATTCAT
>JAOZNZ010000087.1 GCA_029933535.1 bacterium
CGATAACATTACTTCTTTAAGGATTGTTCATAAAAATGTCGGCTACAATATTGAAAGTGGTGAAGGCGTTATGCTTCAACCGGGAACATCACAAGGAAGTTATAGAGCCATTTCCGGCTCTGCAATTAATGAAATAGATATTATAGGCATACCTGAACCAATGGGGATTTGGATGATCACGCTTTTTGGCGCGTTACTTCGTTGGTTGGAATATTAGTCCCCCTTTTAAGGGGGTGGCCGATAGGCCGGGGGATGTAGTTATGGATTATTGTCAAGCGAAGTAACATGTCTCATGTTCAATCTAAAATTAAACACCTATCATCCAACACCTAACAGTAAATACTGCTAACGAAGTAAAGCGCCACCGTGCGTTCATTCAACATTCCATCATTCCATTATTCCATTATTCCATTATTCCATTATTCCATCATTCCATTAATCCATTATTCCATTAATCCATCATTCCATCATTCCATTATTCCATTATTCCATCATTCCATTAATCCATTAATCCATTATTCCATTTTTCCATTATTCCACTCTTCCATTTATGCAACAATTTGCTGTTCGCTTGACTTTTGATTAAATGTATGATATAATACTCTCAACACAGTAATTATTGTTCTTATTGTAACATGTTTACTTAACTCTCAACAAATGGAGAAAACTATGAAAATACTTAAATTTATCTGTGCAATTGCACTTTTAACCACGATGGTCAACGCTGCTAATATAGTGGTTAACCATTCTTTTAATGAAGGGCTGCCTGCGCCAAACGAATGGGCACCGGCTGAATGGAATCAAGATGCTCCCGGCGGGACAATGGGCAGAATCTTTAATGATTCATCAGATGCGGGAACTAACTGCCAATATTTAGCTCAACCTTCTATAACCGCGGGAAATCATTCTCAACTGGAACTAGGGTTAATAAATGGTGTTATGCCAGTTGGAGCACATACTAAAGTTTACTGGAGTGCAGCATACAAAGTTTTAAGTAGTCCGGCTCCTGCCGGCGGTGCACTTATTCAAATTCGTGCTTGGGATGCAGGCGGAGCTTTCCTGGGTCAGGACCAATTTTATCCAAGCGCTGGAGGGACACTTGATACTTGGATTAACGAACCCGCACGTGAATGGACTTTCCCTGTTGGTACCGATCATTTAGACGTTCTGGCAGATCTGGGAAGTTGGCCGTGGTCAGAAATGTCAGGAACATTATATGTTGATAATTTCAATATAGATTTTATTCCTGAACCTACACTTCTTTTAGGTGGACTTATTTTAGGATTAGCGTTTTTACGCAGGAAATAAAAGAATTTTAATTATTGATTAAATAAAAAAGAGGAGCGGTTACGCTCCTCTTTTTTTTGGTATATCATTTTTGTGTTTTCCACTGTTCGAGCGTCATCTAATTAGGGGCTGCTCGAAAAGGGGTTAGCTGCAACGCGGCGTTAAAGTCCCCCTTTTTTAAAGGGGGTTGGGGGATTTAAAAATTTAGGAATAAACAAATTCTTAAAAAAATTGGCGAAATCATTTAAAAATCGCTAAAGCCGTTGAAAACTTATATAATAATTTTTATTTATGTTCATGCTAATTAAAAGATAAAATCCCCTTAACCCCCTTTAAAAAAGAGGGAATTGCTTTAGCTAACTTTCAAAAAAGGAGCAAACAATGAAAAAACTCAATCTTATTTGTACGCTAAGTATAGCAGCACTTCTAACCACAACGGTTAACGCCTCTAACCAGGTGGTTAATAGTTATTAAATTAAAAAGAGGAGCGGTACCGCTCCTCTTTTTTTTATTTTTACATGCCTGTTCTGATAACACACCACGCATAGACACATTTTTTCAAGTATAATTTATTATACTTTCTTAAACTTGAAAATTGGTAGTTGAGAGTTCGAAATTGAGGCTTATATTATAAGACTAAAGAGAAGTTCCAACTCCGAATTTTCAATTTTCAAGTAAAAAGTAAAATATATAAGATGCCAATATAGCGTTAATTAACCTCTCGAAATGCACTAATTTAGTATAATAAATTCCCTTTGAAAAAAATGTGCATAAGCAGGGTAGATAGTTGGTAGTTTACTTCTAAAATCTTAAATCGTTAATCGATATTCGATATTCGATATTCAATTTTTCGGGACATTCAACTCTTCAAACCCCCGCCGATGGCGGGGCAACCTTACAACCTTTAAACCTTCAAACTTAATACAATGAAAATCATCACAATTTTATTTCTTGTAAGTATAATTACTTTTAACGCTTTCGCACAGTTAAAATTGCCGGCCGTAATTTCTGATAATATGGTCTTGCAACGCGAAATGGATGTGCCGATATGGGGATGGTCAAAACCAAAATCTAAAGTTATTGTTAAATTTATGGGACAAACAAAATCCACTGTCGCCGATATCAAAGGATGCTGGAAAATTAAACTCGACCATATGGATGCAACAGACAAACCGCAAAAAATGCTGATTGAAAGTGATGGTGATATTATTACATTAAAAAATATCCTTGTCGGCGAAGTGTGGGTTTGTTCAGGACAGTCAAATATGGAACGTCCGATGAAAAATCTTGAAAATTCTGAAAAACACATTGCGGCTGCAAATGATTCAAAAATACGATTTCTCACAATCGATAAATTTAATTTTAAACCTTATAAATGTGATGACTGTGCGGCTGATTGGATAGAATGCTCATCAAAATCAGCAGCAAATCGGACGGCAGTAGGTTATTACTTCGCCTGCGAGCTCCGCAAAAAGCTGAATGTTCCAATCGGTTTGATTGAAGCTAATTTCGGAGGGTCATGCATTGAAACATGGACATCCGAAAAGGTTTTAAGCAAATGGCCTGAAGTGCGGAACGAGCTAGCCAAACGCGCAAAATACAATACAGAGAAAAAATATAATTTATTGATAGATAAGGAAAAAGATGAGTGGCTGGATGAACTTAAAAAATTCGATAAAGGATTCGCTGATAATTGGATGAATAGCAACACTTCTCTAAGCGGATGGAAAAAAATCCAACTTCCCGTCACGCGGAATTCTACAACATTAAAAGATTTTAAAGGGGCAGTTTGGTTTCGTAAAAAAATTAATGTTCCGGGAAATTGGAAAAATAAAAAACTCGTGGTTGAACTGGGCAAAATTAATGAATATGATATCGCATGGCTGAACGGGAAGGAAATCGGCATGATGCAAGTTCCATACTTAGCCTGGTTTCCCCGCCAATATAAAGTTACCGGCTCAGAGTATAAAACCGGAAAAAATATTCTTGTGGTTTGCAATTATAATAAGAATGGGCGTGGCGGAATGGAAGGTCCTAAAAAAGCCATGCGGATTTTTCCTGAAGGAGAATCTGAGAAAGCAATTCCCCTTGCCGGCAAATGGAATTATAAAAAAGGTTATGTCGGAACAAATTTGCCGGAACCGCCTATTCCTTTTTCAATGGGACAGCATGCTTCTTCTACACTTTATAATTCTATGATATCCCCGATAATTCCCTTCGGTATTCGCGGAGTAATTTGGTATCAGGGAGAATCAAATCAGAGAAGCCCTTATAAATACCGGGAAATGTTTCCTGATATGATTAAGAACTGGCGTGAAGAGTGGAATCAGGGAGAGTTCCCTTTTTATTATGTCCAAATCGCTCCATATAATTATAATAACAGCAAAAATTCCGCATTGCTGCGTGAAGCGCAATTGCTTGCAATGAAAACTGCTAATACAGGCATGGCTGTAACAATGGATATTGGTAATCCTGATGACATTCATCCTAAAAATAAAAAAGATGTTGGTTATCGGTTGGCTTTATGGGCATTAGCAAAGGATTATGGTTTTACAAACATAGTTTTTTCAGGTCCAATTTATAAAAAAATGAAAGTTGACGATAATGAAATTATATTATATTTCAATTATGCTGATGGTTTGAAAACTCGCGACGGTAAAAAACCTTCGCATTTTGAAATCGCGGGAAAAGATAAAAAATTCCATCCGGCAATTGCTGAAATAAAAAATAATAAAATTATTGTTTCAGCTGATAAAGTTAAAAAACCGGTTGCTGTTCAATATGGCTGGAGCGACATTGCGGAACCGAATTTATGTAACGGAGCAGGACTGCCTGCATCATCTTTTCGGACAGAGTAAGACGCGCTTCCCAGCGCGTCAGAGATTCTGGATACTGGATGCTGGATGTGGAGTGCAGGAATGTTGGAATTTTGCGATAGCGAAATTTCATTTACTGCGCGTCCCGATTAATCGGGACGAAATTCTTTGGATTGTTGGATTATTGAATTATGGGAGATATGGGAATTATGGGAAATATGGGAGATATGGGAGGAAATAGTTCTTTAACCTGACACCGGCATCAACAAGTCACTAACGCGAAAACTGATTTAAGACTTTAGAAACAAGCTCTCATTTTTCTTGTCAATTTCTTCTTCTTTTCTACGAATTTTTCATTCGACAATTTTTGTTTGTTAAATAGTGTCTGACCGAAAACTCCATTTTTTTGCATAAAACCGATTTTGAATAAAGTGCAAAAAAACATGCAAAATTTTGCTGTTTATTGACTTTTTACTGATTACATGGTATAATGATTTTAATATAGGTGGTGAGTGGTGAGTGGTTGGTTATTTGACCTTTAAACTTTTAAACCTTTAAACCTTAGACCTTCAGACCTTTAGACCTTTAGACCTTTAGACTTAACACAATGAAAATTCTCACAATTCTATTTTTTATGAGTATAATCTCTTCTACCGTTTTAGCACAGCTAAAACTGCCATCCGTTATTTCTGATAATATGGTTTTGCAACGCGAAATGAATATTCCAATTTGGGGATGGGCAAAACCGAAAGCCGTTGTTACTGTTAAATTCATGGGACAAACAAAATCTTCTGTCGCTGATGCCGAAGGGTGCTGGAAAATTAAACTTGATCCTATTCCCGCAACGAGCAAACCGCAAAAAATGCGGATAGCCTTGCGAATGCCGGGGTTGATTAAAAGCGGTGAGGACGTTGTTATGTTGAAAAACATCCTTGTCGGCGAAGTTTGGGTCTGTTCCGGACAGTCAAATATGGAGTTCCCGATAAATATGCTTAAAGACGCGAAAAAACACGTCGCTGGAGCTAATGATTCAAAAATAAGATTTATGGCAATTAATAAATTTAATTTTAAACCTTATGAACGCGATGATTGCGTTGGCAGCTGGTTGGAATGTTTACCAAAATCAGCGAAAGAACGTACGGCAGTGGGTTATTACTTTGCGCGTGAGCTGCGCAAAAAACTAAATGTTCCGGTCGGTTTAATAGAAGCTAATTTCGGAGGATCAGCCATTGAATCATGGACATCAGCAAAAGTTCTTAAAAAATGGCCTGAACGGCGGGAAAATCTGGCCGCTCTTACAAAATATAATACTGAAAAAAAATATAATTCATTAAAAAAACGTGATAAAGTAAAATGGTTCAATGAACTTAAAAAATTCGATAAAGGATTTGCCGGAAATTGGATGAATGCGGACACATCTATCAAAGGATGGGAAAAAATTCAACTTCCCGCTGCGTGGAATTCTACAAAAAAATTGAAAGATTTTAAGGGAACTGTTTGGTTTCGTAAAGAAATTAACATTCCGGCAATTTGGAAAAATAAAAAACTGATGGTTGAACTGGGAGTAATTGATGAATATGATATCGCCTGGTTAAACGGCAAAAATATCGGGATGATGCAAAAACCCTTCTTAGCCTGGCTCCCCCGCCATTATGGTGTTGAAGGTTCAGATTATAAAGTCGGGAAAAGCACTATTGTTGTGTGCGATTATAATCAAAATGCCGGTGGAGGATTGTTAAGTTCTAAAAAAGATATGCGGATTTTTCCTGAAAATGAGCCCGATAAAGCTATCTCGCTCTCCGGTAAATGGTATTATAAAAAAGGTTATTCCGGAACAGAGTTGCCTATAGCGCCAATTCCTTTTTCAATTGGACATAATACTTTATCGGCTCTTTATAATTCTATGATAACTCCGGTAACTCCATTTGGCATTCGCGGTGTGCTTTGGTATCAGGGAGAATCAAATCAGTTGGCTCCGGGTACATATAAGGAAATGATGGAGGATATGATTAAAAGCTGGCGTGAAGAGTGGAATCAGGGAGATTTCCCTTTTTATTATGTTCAAATCGCTCCCTACAATTATAATAATGGAGTGAATTCCGCTTTGCTGCGTGAAGCGCAACTGCTTGCAATGGATATTACCAATACCGGAATGGCTGTAACAATGGATATTGGTAATCCTGATGACATTCATCCTAAAAATAAAAAAGATGTTGGTTATCGGTTGGCTTTATGGGCATTAGCAAAGGATTATGGTTTTACAAACATAGTTTTTTCAGGTCCGATTTATAAAAAAATGAAAGTTGAAAATAATGAAATTATACTATCTTTCGATTATGCTGATGGTTTGAAAACTCGCGATGGTAAAAAACCTTCCCATTTTGAAATCGCGGGAAAAGATAAAAAATTCTATCCCGCATTTGCTGAAATTAATAATAATAAAATTCTTGTTTCAGCCGATAAAATTAAAAAACCCGTTGCTGTTCGGTATGGCTGG
Source organism: bacterium (assembly GCA_029933535.1). Lineage (GTDB taxonomy): Bacteria > Auribacterota > UBA3054 > UBA3054 > B51-G9 > B51-G9. Next base: position 6,601 of record JAOZNZ010000087.1, read on the forward strand.
AGCGACACCGCTGAACCAAATTTATGTAACGGTGCCGGACTGCCTGCATCATCTTTTCGGACAAAGTAACACAAGCTCTTGACCGGCGTATGCCTGGTTCCAGCTTGTGGAGTATTGTATGTGGAGTGCAGGAATGTTGGAATTTTGCGATAGCGAAATTTCATTTACTGCGCGGGCGCGCTGCGCCCGGAGAGTTTCGGGAAGCGACCGAAATTCTTTGATTAATAAAAAAGTGAAGAAAATCCCCCTAAACCCCCCTTTACGAAAGGGGGAATAAGATATGGGAGGAATGGGAAATATGGGAGCTATGTGAATTATGAAAAAAATAACAATTTTCACATTTATTTTTGGATTTATTTTGATGAGCGGTATCGCCGGCGCTGCACTGAATATGGAGAATCTTATTACTCCTTATCCACACTGGCATTATTTCGATTCGTCATTAATATCGTATGGTATCGGCTATAATCCGTTTTATTTTTATGGCGCTTATAACGCTTCGGGAAATGATAGCCTGGGTCCAAATCGCGGCATCGGGTCTGAAGGCCGGCAAATGATGTATATGGATGGCAGTAACAAAGCGGTTTTTAAATATGATATGAAAGGCCTGGGTAATCAAGCGTGGTATGTTCTTCAGGTTGACAATAATTGGTCTGTAGAATTTTCGACCAATAATTATGATTGGACGAATGCAATTACAAATACCGCTCCTTATGATGATAATTCTCAGCAGGATTCTTACTGGGTGCATAAACCACTAACAAATGAATCACCATATTTTTTTGATGTTTCTTCTCTTCTTCCCGCGGATTATCTTTACGTGCGAATCGGTGATGCCTCAGAAAATAACGGTTGGGGGGCTCGGGTTTGGAACGCGCTGATTACAACTAAAGGGTATCCTTATTTTTACGCCGGCGGGAAAGAGCCGGTAGGTCATGGCGGAAATGGCGACCAGCAGTGGCTTTATCGTAAGGACCGGACAAGTGATGCGGCAGACAACACAGGTCGTTTTGCTGATGGCAAACAAAAAATTATATATAAATTTGATTTGCCTGATAACGAAGATAATTGCTGGCTGCACACTCGTATTGGCGCGGAGTATTTGCTTGAAGTATCAACGAACAACGCTTTTTCAACTGTTGATCTTGTTGTCAGCAACAATCCCGGCTCGCGAAATGAAGTTTTTCTACAGTTACCTCTTGAGAATGTTCTGAAAAAAACATCCGACAATTTAATTTATGTGCGATTGGGTGACAGCAAACCTGACGACGGTTGGGGATCCAATCCAAAAGATTTTTGGTTAAGTCCGCATCCTGTAACTACAAGCAACACGGTAATAAACGCTTGCTCGGAAATAGAGTTGCTGTATCTTTGGTATAATAACGGATCTATATTTGAAGGCAACGGGTTTAGATTCGCAGACTCTTACAACAAATTTACTTATCGTATGAAGTTTGCCGCTTCAGCGACTTTGGATATCGCTATTTATAACGAATTTCTCATCGAAGGATCGAGCAATGATATCGATTGGATTACGTTATTTAACGCGGGAAATGAACACAGAGGATTATCCACACTTTCATTTGATCCGTATTCCGGAGTTGCAAGCGGTGACGGTGCGACAGCTACAATAAACAAATTTTGTAATGGAAACAATAATCTTTTTTTTCTGCGCGTAGGCGATAGTGATGTAAGCGATGGATGGGGTGGTAATTTGCAGAGTGTAACAATTAATACGATTCCGGAAGCGGGAATGGGTTGGATTATAATTATGATTTTATGTTACTTCGTTAGGGAATATTGGAATTTTGGATTATTGAAAAAAAACAAAATAATTAAAACCTAATGACAGAACAATTAAAAAATTAAAGCCTATTGACAAAACGATTATTGACAAAACGATAAAGAAATTAAGAAGTTGAAACAAAGAATTTGTATTAAAAAATTGTTATGCTGTGCCCCGCGTATGCCGGGGTCGTAAATTGTTTTGTCAAATAAAATAATTATTATGTAAAAAAATATGCCTGTAGAATATTCAAAAGAAATCGAAAATGTCAGTCATCAAAGGTTTTACGACTTAGATGAAGTTATTGTTAAATGTGCTTTTGATATTCATAATAATTTTGGTAAATTTTTTGACGAGAAAATTTATACTAATATGTTGAAGAAAATGCTTGATAATCTTGGGATTATCGCCGAACGAGAAGTATATATTAAGGTTTCTCATAGCAACTTTGTAAAAAAATACTTTATAGATTTGTTAGTTGATAAAGGTATAATATATGAAATAAAAACAGTTGACTCACTAAGCAATAGTCACGAACAACAATTAATTAATTATCTATTGTTATCTAATTTAAACTACGGACAATTGATTAATTTTAGCCCGTTTTCCGTTAAAAAGCGATTTGTTTCAACTAAATTAAATTACGAGAAACGAAAAATTCATTTTTTTGATTTTCAAAATTGGAATACTGATATTAAAAATAGTCCTTTATTGAAAAATATTATAATTGAACTTCTTAATGATTGGGGAACTTTTCTTGATTATAACCTTTATAAAGAAGCAATCGTTTATTTTCTTGGAGGTGAAGAAAAAGTGGAACAATCAATTAATATTATAGATAATGGGAAAATAATAGGTCAACAAAAATTTTATCTGTTGAATAATAAAACGGCATTTCATTTATCGGGAATTTCAAGAAATCTTGATTATTATGACGAACATATTTGTCGATTGCTAAAATACGTGGATTTAGAAACTATTCAATGGATAAATTTTAATAAAAATGATATTAGATTCAAAACAATAAAAAAATAAAAGCCCATTGACAAAACAATTATTGACAAAACAATTAAAAAATCAAGAAGTTAAAACAAAGAATTTGTATTTAAAAAATAAAAACCTATTGACAAAACAATTATTGACAAAACAATAAAGAAATTAAGAAGTTAAAACAAAGAATTTGTATTTAAAATTGTTTTGTCGTAAATTGTTTTGTCAAAAAAATAATGACAGAACGATTATTGACAGAACAATTAAAAAAATTAGAAAGAAAAATAAATGATTTGTATTTAAAATTGTTTTGTCGTAAAT
>JAOZNZ010000627.1 GCA_029933535.1 bacterium
TCTGAATGTATATTCACTTTCCTTTTTTAATCTCTTCATTACTGACTGAGAGGGCAGGCCAAGAGAGTTAGGACCGACACTTATTAATGTCACAACCGGTTTTACAGACTGTAAATATTTTTCCGAACTCGAACTTGCAGAACCGTGATGACCGGCTTTTAACACATCACTTTTAACTTTATATCCATTCCGGATTTCTATAGCTTCACTGGAAATTGTTGAATCGCCGGTTGTAAGAAAACTTCTTCCGTTCCATTCCCATCGTGTTACAATTGACCATGGATTTCCACCCCATTGCGCTGCATCAACAGGGGAGTTTGTCATAATTGCGGGTGGATTTATTACTGTTGCTGTAACGGAATTCCAGCACAATTTATCTCCCGCAAAAAGTTCCCGCCATTCAATATTTTTTTCTTTCGCTATTTGTTTTAATTCGCTTGCAATGGTGTTATTTCCAAGTTGCGGTGGGGAGAAAATTCGCCGCACTTTCATCATTTTCAAAACTTCTACAATCCCGCCAATATGATCTCTATCAAAATGTGAGCAAATAATCGCATCAAGTTCGTTCACACCCGCTGATCTTAAATAAGGAAGAACTACCCGTGATCCCATTGACCATGGTCCATATCGCACTCCTCCGTCTATCAAAATTGTTTTTCCTGATGGAAGATGAACTATTGATGAATCGCCTAACCCGACATCAAGAGTTACCACCCGAAAAAGCTTATCATTTTGATTATTTTGATTTTTTATTGAGACGAAAAATAAAAGCCAGAACAGGCAGGCAATTGCGGCGGTAAGTCTGACATTTTTCTTTCTTTTTAAAATATTGAGTGCCCAAAAAAAGGTGACAGTCAACGCCGCGTAATATAAAAATATTTCCCATGAGCTAAGAACTTTTGCTGAAAAATAAGCCATAGGAATTTTCCCGACATAATTTACAAGTTTTAAAAGTAAATGCAGCAGGTATAAATTTATTTGATTTATTATTCCGGCAAATGCCGGCCATACAAAAGCAAATGCTAAAGTCGCAAATCCTAACCCTAAAACTATTCCTAATGCTGGCACAACACAAAGATTCGCAAGCCAGGACGACGGAGTTATTAAATTGTTCCGCATTAACGTTATGGGCCAGGTAACAAGCCAGATCGCTACGGTGGCACAGGCAATTTGAAGAAAGTAACGCAGAGCTGTATAAAAACGCCGACGATGCAAATGTTCAAGATCATAAACGTTAGGACCGCGAATCCAGGGAACTCTTTCAAGTAATTTGTTGATTAGATATGCTATGGAAAGCAAAGCTGCAACAGCGAGAAAAGTTAATTGTGTTCCCATAGAAGCAATTTCTCCCGGACATAAAAGCAAATAAAAAAATCCGGCAATAAGTAATGCCTGCGCGGCGCTGTGAGGTCGCTTTATCAATGGCGCAACAGCCAGTGCGGTAAACATAAAACTTGCCCTGACGACTGAAGCTCTAAGTCCAACCATTGTTGCGTAAAGCCATAAAACCGGCAGCAGAGCAAGTCCGCGATACTTCCACGGAACACCTGCAAGCCACATAAAGCACCACCAAATTCCGCATACGATTCCGATATGCAGTCCTGAAATAGCGATTATGTGGAATGTATTTGTTCGTTGAAGCAGCGAAGTCAGTTCTTCCGGTAAAGCTTCCCGGGTTCCGAGGATCATTCTGCGTAAAATACCTGCTTCGGTTTCGTAACCGTTATTTGAAGACAGGATTTCAACGAATGTATTTTGTAAGTCATCAAGTTTTCTGCGTAACTTTAAAAGTACTGATATTTTAGGTGGATTTCTCCAGGTGAAAATCCCGTCTTTTGCAATGAATTTATGAGTGATTCCCTTTATAGAAAAATATTCAGCCATATCAAATTCGCCGGGATTTGTTGCAGGGCGATATTTTTTAAATTTGCCTGAAATATTTATCAAATCTCCACGATTGATTTTCAATGGAATGCTATTAATTATTGTACATCTGACTCGTTCGTTAATATTTGAAAAAGTATTGTCATGCCATTTTGCTTTATAAATATTTAAAATAAATGTGCCGCAATACTCTGGTTCGGTATTAAAACCAAACCGGTTTTTTTGCCACTCTAAAGAACTTTGAATAACGCCACTTACATTTGCTTTACAGTTATCAGGGATTTCAGTTTCTTTTTTCGGGTTGATTGTCAGCAAATAACCGAGAAAAAAACAACCTGAAATTACAGCTGTAGAAAATAAAACTTTACAGAAAGAAAATCGCAACGATAGAATTAAAAGTATAACTATTGTTATCAACCATCCTGCAAAAATAATATTTAGTGTTGTCGGACAATAATTACCGATTAGCGGCACGATTAATATGCCGGCAATAAGAGCTAGGAAAGCGCGTAAAAGGGTAGAATTTTTCAAAACATTTATTTCCTTTATTTATTAATGCCTGACCGAAAACCCCTCAATTCGCATTTTCGACCGGAATACCGGTGCCGCCT
>JAOZNZ010000628.1 GCA_029933535.1 bacterium
AATCAATCCAATTGCTGCCGAGTTTTCCGCTGTTGTGCCATCGTATTCTAAATTCGCGAATGTTCCGGTAGCAATTTGATACGCCAAAAAATAATTTGTATCTGCTTTTTTAAAATCTTTATGTTTTAATTTCCAATCAGCAAGCATTAATAAATCTTCCAAAACAATTCCCGGTGTTTTTTCCATTTCACCATTTATTATTTCGCGTAGCGTCCGGCGAATGCCTGGGTTTTTTTGCTTTCTCTTCCTCTTCACCGAATACCGATTACTGACTACCGATAACTTATTTTCATTCCCAAACACATCATATCCATCAGCAAGTTGTTTTTTAACATCGTCTATTCGTTCTTTAACTTTTTTTAAATCGTCTTCAGGATTTAAAAAATCATAAACTTTGCAGAATAATGTTCTTGCGTTACAGAGAAATGCTAAATAATTTTCGTCCCCCGCTTTGGCTCTCGCATCAACTATCGCCCAGCCGAGTAAATCATAAAACCATTTTACTTCGTCATCATCGGCCCGCATTATGTTATTTAGAAACTTGTCAACCAAGGGGTCTTTGACTCCGAGATTATTGTCAATTCCGAGTTTGCTTATTCCTTCAAGAAGTTTTGAAAAACCTTCGCGGTCTTTTCTTGAGTAAAATAAGATTTGCGCATAATTCGCAATCTCATTTTTTGTCAATTCAACCTTAAATCCACCTTTGGCGGATAACCTTGCAACCTTATAACCTTGTAACTGTTCCAAATGTTGGAACAAAAAGATAACTTCCGGATAATCTCCAATTTTATTTGCACGCTGAATTAAAACTCGGTCAATTGCGGCTTGAAGAGCTATATTATCGCCGGCTTCGAGAAAAGCTGTGTCAAGCCAGTCTTTTGCATCCATATATCTACCGGCTGCAAGACATGTTCTTCCGATAGCGAGATAAATTTCCGCTCGCGGTAACGGATAATCAAAACTTTTTTCTTCGTCTATGCATGCAAGTGAATTTTGATAACAACGATATGCAAAAGGAATTTCCCCGCTTAATTCGTTTGCATATCCGAGTAAAGAATAATAGAAAAAGCCTTCCTGGTAACCATTAGTAACTTCAAATCGCCAGGGAAAGGGGGAAGAGCTTAAGGCTTTAAGCTTGGAGTGGGGAGAACCACCCCGCCCTATCGGGCACCCCTCCTTTGTAAGGAGGGGAGCTTTTTGGAATTCTTCTGCAATATCTTTGCACGCTGAATATTTCGCGAGATTAAGGGTATGCATAAAATCATCTTTCGGCAATGCAAAAGCAGCGAAAGAAAAAAGTAGCGAAAACAGAATTATTTTTTTAAACAAAATCATTTAGGACAAAATCATTTTTATTGGTAAAAAAATTTTATTTGTCATTAATAGTATCAATTTTCTGTCAAAAATAGAATAGATTTTTTGTTGAGTTAAAGTTAATTGTTATTCGTTAATCGTTAGTCGGAGTAAATTCATCTCGTTGCGATGAATTTAGTATTTAATACTAAATTGAAATCTATGATTTCAATTTCCTCTTACTTAATAAATAATAAATGTCATAGCGATAGCGAAGATCCCGGCCCCGAAGGGCGTCGGGAATAAATAATAAAATTAAATCCCCCTAACCCCCTTTAGAAAAGGGGGAATTAATACAATTATCCACAATATTCCTGCTTCCGGGACAATAGAAACTTCCGCTGTGTGAATAATATTTGTGAAATAAGAATTTACGAATGTAACCGTTCCGGTTGATCCTTCAATTTCATCGATAGGAACAATTACCGGCACAGCGAAACCGTTGCCATCGAGACTAACAAAATCAGCAATTGCAAAATCAGCGTTATTCGTGTCGGCTGTGATATTTACATCCGCGCGGAACGGGCTGCTGACATTAAAATATCTTGTTTCACCCGGCGCGATTTCAAGCACGGCAGGCGTGACTTCAAAATAACCGTTTTCGACTATTTTTATGTCAACACTGTGAGAAATACCGTCAGTCAGGTTACTGAAACATATTTTCCCTTCTGTACCGGCAGGTTGATTTGTAGCAACATTAACTTCAACATAATTATTATCATTTGTAAGCGAAAAAGTAACAGGAATATTTGTAGAATCGATTGAAATCCATGAATCCCCAGCTGCCGGTTCGACAGATAAATCAACTGTAAAAGGTGAATAGGCACCAACAAATTCTGAATCATCGCGTTCTTCAATAAAATACAATGTTGATTCGTCAAGTTCAAAGTATCCCTGTTCAACAACATAAACATTGATGTCATAAGAGATAGTCGGATCATTCGCCGAAACAAGATGAGTAATGCCGTTAGACATTCCTGTTTTTGGATTAACCGGCATATTTTCCGGAACATTAACGAGAAGATTTTCAGAACTGTTATCGAGCGAAACAGAATTAGTAATTTGAATCCATGATTGTGAAGTTGTGCAATTTATATCGACAGAAAATGGCGATTGAACAAGAATACTTTTTTGAGTTTCC
>JAOZNZ010000629.1 GCA_029933535.1 bacterium
AATGAGAACACAAGAGGAAATAGATAAACTTGCTGCGACATTGGACGCGGTATTGTTGAACAGGCGGTAATCGCACTTTAGTGGGAATTGCGCTAAAGCGCAATGGTGTTCAGGTGTCAGGTGTCAGGTGTCAGGTGTCAGGTGTCAGGTGTAAAAAAACGACAAAATACAAATAATAAATTACAAATAAATTACAAATCCAAAAAGAAGAAAACTTTAAGAAAACAGGCACTATATCCTTATGATTCCTTATGTACCTTATGTGGTTAATAAAATGTATTTTGAGAAACTAAATTTATGAAACTTATTTACGAAAAATCCGTTCCCGGAAGACGGGGAGTTCAACTTCCCGACTGCTCTGTTCCGCCGCTAAAAGCTAAGATTCCATCATCGTTGCTACGCGAGAATTCTGCTGAACTACCTGAAGTATCAGAGCTTGATGTTGTCCGTCATTACACGAATTTATCACGAAAGAATTTTTCCATTGACACGAATTTTTATCCTCTCGGTTCGTGTACGATGAAATATAATCCAAAAGTATGTGAATCAATTGCAAAAAATGACGGGTTCGCACGATTGCATCCCCTGCTTCCTCAACTCCGCAACGGTGGAATATTAACTCAGGGAGCTCTTGAAGTATTGTACAACACTGAACAACTCTTCGCCGAGATAACCGGCATGGCGGAAATGACACTTCAACCAATGGCCGGAGCACATGGTGAACTTACAGGCGTGATGCTTATTGCAGCATATCATAAAAGCAAGGGCAATAATAAAAAACGAATTTTAATTCCTGACAGTGCGCATGGAACGAATCCGGCAAGCGCGGCTATTGCCGGATATTCGGTAACAACAATCCCGAGTGACGAAAACGGCGTTATGGATTTTGAAACTTTCAAAAAAGAATTAACAGATGACGTAGCCGGAGTTATGCTTACTTCACCAAACACGCTTGGACTTTTCAACAACCGGGTTGCTGAAATTTGCAAGTTAGTTCACGAAATTGACGGACTGGTTTATTATGATGGAGCTAATTTAAACGCCCTTGTCGGACGCGTGCGTCCGGGTGATCTTGGTTTTGACATTGTTCACCTGAATCTACATAAAACGTTCGCAACTCCACACGGCGGAGGAGGTCCGGGCGCCGGAGCGGTAGGAGTTGTAGAAAGTCTCCGGAAATTTCTACCGATATCACGAATTGAGAAACGCGATGATGGAACTTTTGCTTTAAATTATAACGCAAGCTGTTCAATCGGTTACATATCCGCTTTTTACGGGAATTTTGGTATAATATTACGCGCTTACGCTTATTTGATTATGCTCGGAGCGGATGGTTTACGTGAAGCGAGCGATCACGCTGTTTTAAGCGCGAATTACATTCGAGTAAAGCTTAAAGAATTTTTTGATTTACCATATGACAAAATTTGCATGCACGAATGCGTTTTTTCTGCAAGCCGTCAGATGAAAAGCGGCATTTCCGCGCTTGACATTGCAAAAGGGTTGATTGATCTTGGCTTTCATCCGCCAACAATTTATTTCCCGCTAATTGTTAAAGAAGCAATGATGATAGAGCCTACTGAAACGGAATCGAAAGCGGAAATTGACGCATTTGTTGAGGCAATGAAAAAAATAGCTCAAGGTGCAATTGATGATCCGGAAAAGCTTCACAACGCGCCGATAACTACTCCGGTAGGTCGTCTTGACGAAGTAGCGGCGGTACGAGAGATGAATTTAACAGCAAATTAATTTTCAGGAGAAAATTAATTTTGGTAAAGGATTTTTTAAAAATAACTAACATGTTATTATACTTAGAAAACTTATAACAATCATAAACCCGGAAAATAAATTATTCGCGTTAGCGAAGAATTTCCTCCTGTAAAATGGCAACCAGAAAAACTACATCTATTGGCTCAACGCCTGCAGCTTTCGCGGCAAAAGTAAAAAGTAAATCTACCGGCCCGGCTTGTGTAATCATACAAGAAAATAAGCTGGCCGTTGAAAATCTTTTTGCTCTTGTCAAAAAAGAACTCATCGCTCCTGGCACAGAGGATTTCTGCCTCGAAGTTATGCACGCGGATAGCGAATCAGTTACCGGCGGTACAATTGTTGGTGCTGCGGAAACTATTTCTATGATGGGCGGTTTCAGAGTTATATGGGTAAAATACGCTGACGAACTTGCCTCCACCGATTTGGACACCATCGCCGATTTTTTTGAGAAAGCGATTAAAAATAATATAGATGATGTTTTACTTGTTCTCGTGTTCGGTTATTTTGACAAACGCACAAAATTTTCGAAATTTGCTGTTAAAAGTAATATTGTTGTTGAATGTAAGGCTGACAGCATTAAAGATATTCCCGCTTACGTTAAAAAGCAGTATGAAAAAACTATAACAAAAGGCGCGGTCGAACTTATTAAAAAGCTCGCGGGAAATGACGCTCTCGCGACAAAAAACGAGCTTGATAAAGCATGTCTTTATGTTGGCGAAACTGAAA